>CALZIC010000023.1 GCA_945787285.1 uncultured Desulfuromonadales bacterium | reverse complement strand
GCAGTTTCTGCACAAAAAATTCCTCGGCCAGAAGCGCTTTTCTCTCGAAGGCGGCGAAAGCCTCATTCCGCTCCTCGACCGGCTGGTCCACGAGGCGGGACGCCGCCAGGTAAAGGACATCGTCCTCGGCATGTCCCACAGAGGCCGCCTCAACGTGCTGTCGAACATCTTCGGCAAGCCGTATGGGACGATTTTCGCCGAATACGAGGACAATATTGAACACGCTTTCGTCGGCGAAGGGGATGTCAAGTACCACAAGGGATTCGCCACCAACATCGAGGTGGAGGGGCATAAGGTTCACCTCACCATGGCGGCCAACCCGAGTCATCTCGAGTTGGTCAACCCGGTGGTCGAAGGCAAAGCCCGGGCCCGCCAGGCCGCCCACGGCCCTGACGGCAAGAACCAGGTGCTCCCCATCCTGCTGCACGGCGACGCGGCCTTTGCCGGGCAGGGGGTCGTCCCGGAAACCCTCAACCTCTCCCAGCTCGAAGGGTACCGCACCGGCGGCACGATTCACGTGGTAATCAACAACCAGATCGGCTTCACCACCCTGCCGGCCGACTCCCGTTCGACCCGCTACGCCACCGATGTAGCCAAGATGCTGGCGGTGCCGATTTTCCACGTCCACGGCGACGACCCCGAAGCCCTCCTTTTCATCGCCGACCTCGCCCTCGACTACCGGCAGAGCTTCGGCCGCGATGTCATTATCGAAATCATCTGCTACCGGCGCCACGGGCATAACGAGGGGGACGAACCGAACTTCACCCAGCCGCTGATGTACGAAACGATCCGCAACCACCCGCCGATCCACCAGCTCTACGCTGAGCGCCTGGTGGAAGAGGGACTGGTCCCCGAGGAGATCGACGCCATGGTTTCGGGGGTCAACCAGTGCCTCGAGCTCGCCCTTTCCGAAGAAGAGAGAACGGTCGACGTCGGCTTTCTCGGCAAGTGGGAGCAGATCGATCGCGACTATTCGCAACCGAAGGTCGAGTCGAAGGTTGACCGGGAAACCCTCAAAAACCTGGCCGAAGCCCTGACCCGCTTCCCGGATGGCTTTACCCCCCACCCCAAGGTTCTGAAGATGCTGGAAAACCGCCGGCGGACCATCGAAGAGGGGGAGGGCATCGACTGGGGGGGGGCCGAGGCCCTGGCCTTTGCCAGCCTGCTCAATGAGGGATTTTCAGTGCGCCTCTCCGGGCAGGACAGCCGTCGCGGGACCTTCAATCACCGCCACGCCGGCCTGATCGACACCCAGACCGGTGAAACCTGCATCCCCCTGGCCCACACCGCGCAGAAGGGGGCGTCCTTCCAGGTCTACAACAGCATGCTCTCCGAGGCCGCGGTTCTCGGTTTCGAATACGGCTACTCCCTCGAAACCCCCTTCGGCCTGACCCTCTGGGAGGCCCAATTCGGAGACTTCGCCAACGGCGCCCAGGCCGTTATCGATCAGTTCATCGTCAACAGCTCCACCAAGTGGGACCGAGCCAGCGGCCTGGTCATGCTCCTTCCTCACGGCTTCGAGGGACAGGGGCCGGAACACTCCTCGGCCCGCATCGAGCGTTATCTGCAACTGTGCGCCAACAACAACATGCAGGTCGTCTACCCGTCGACGCCGGCCCAGCTCTTTCACCTGCTGCATCGGCAGATGAAACAGCCCTTCCGCCGGCCGCTGATCGTCTTTACCCCCAAGAGCCTGCTGCGCCACCCGCAATGCCGCTCGTCCCTGCAGGCCCTGACCGAAGGCGGCTTTGAAGAGATCCTCCCCGACTCTCTCGAGCCGGGGCGGGTGAGCACCCTGATCCTCTGCAGCGGCAAGGTCTATTACGATCTCCTTGAGAGGCGGAACAAGGACCAGCGACAGGATTTGGCCCTGCTGCGCCTCGAACAGCTCTACCCCCTGCACCAGGAGCGGCTCAAGCGGGCCCTGGACCCCTACCGCCAGGCGACCCGGGTCGCCTGGGTCCAGGAAGAGCCTCAGAACGCCGGCGCCTGGTCCTTTCTCCGAGCGCACCTGGCCGAAGCCCTTGGCCGCGAACCCGAGTACATCGGCCGGGACGAAGCGGAGTCCCCGGCCGTCGGGTCGCACCGAACCCATCTTCTCGAACAGCAGGCCCTTGTGGATCAGGCCTTCGCCTGAACCACCAGCGCATATCAGAGGGAGCGTACAATGGAAATCAGGATACCGGAAATCGGCGAATCGATCTTTGAGGCGACCGCACCAGCGCATATCAGAGGGAGCGTACAATGGAAATCAGGATACCGGAAATCGGCGAATCGATCTTTGAGGCGACCGTTGCCAAATGGCACAAACAGGACGGGGAAAAGGTAGGCAAGGACGATGTTCTCTGCGAGCTGGAAACCGACAAAATCACTCTCGAACTGCATGCCGAAAGTGACGGGACTCTGAAAATCGAAACCGGGGAAGGGCAGACGGTGCAAGTAGGATCAGTCATCGGCCGCCTCGAGGGGGCGACCTCCTCACCCGCTGAAGCGTCGGCCCCTGAAGCTGAAAAACCGGCGCAGGCCCCCACAGAGGCCAAGCCTGAGAAGAAGGAAACCCCGGCGCCGCCCGCTGCGACCATAGCGGCAGAGCCGAAACCAGCAGAGCCGAAACCAGCAGAGCCGAAACCAGCAGAGCCGAAACCAGCAGAGCCGAAACCGGCAGAGCCGAAACCGGCAGCAGAAAGAGTCCCCGAAACCGGGCCGGCATCGACCACCGCCGCCCCAAAAAGCGACGACCGGCTGACCCGCACCCCCATGTCGAGCATCCGCAAAAAGATAGCGGCCCGCCTGCTGGCCGCCCGCAACCAGACGGCCATGCTGACCACCTTTAACGAGGCCGACATGTCGCGGGTTCAGGAATTGCGCAAAAAACAGCAGGAAACCTTCCAGAAACGCCATGGGGTGAAACTCGGCCTCATGTCGTTCTTCGTCAAAGCCTGCGTCGAGGCCCTCAAGGACTTTCCCGATGTCAACTCGCGGATCGAAGGGGACGACATCCTCACCCCCCGCGACTGCCACATCGGTATTGCCATCGGCGCGGAAAAGGGGCTGGTGGTACCGGTTCTCAAAGACGCCGAGCCGCTGAATTTCGCCGAAATCGAACAGGCCATCGCTGCTTTCGTCGAAAAATCGGCCGCCAACCGCCTCGAACTCGGCGACCTCGAAGGAGGCACTTTCACCATCACCAACGGCGGCATCTACGGTTCGATGCTCAGCACCCCGCTGCTCAACTACCCACAGAGCGCCATTCTGGGCATGCATTCCATCCAGGAGCGTGCGATGGTACGCAACGGTGAAGTCGTGGTCCGCCCGATGATGTACCTGGCCCTAAGCTACGACCACCGCCTCATCGACGGACGGCAGGCCGTCGAATTCCTGAAACGGGTCAAGGAATTCATCGAGGAACCGGAAGAGATGCTGCTCGAGATGTAGCCCCCCAAAAAACGGGGAGGGGATCAGTTGGGACCGCTCGGCATCGAGCGGGAGGCCTCATCGCCGCCGGAGAGGGTGAACCGCTGATAGTAGCCGGTCACATCCTCGATAATGGCGGTCGACTCCTTGATCTGGCGGAGGAGTTCCCGAAAGGCGTAGTCCTCCCAGTCGTTGTCGGTATTGACGTTGACCTTGTGGGGATTCTTGCGGGTCGTCATGGCGCGGCTGCGCCCCTCGTCAACGAGCAGAACCCAGGCATCCGCAATGTCGTTATCGACGATGAGCTCCGGCGGGATGCGCTGCCGGTCCACCATCAACACCCTGGCCCCGAAAAGGGCGGCCACCCGCTGAATACCCTCGCCGTGCGCCCTGACAAGATCCACCGCCTTGCGGGGCTCTCCGGTATCGACAAAAACCACAACCTTGGCACTACGAAAGGTGCCGTAATCGACCAACGCCTGTGCATGCAACATTTCCCTTACCCCCGCTGAACTTATTTTCGTTCCCTGACACCAAGACTACATACTATCGGGATATGGGCAACCCGCAAGTGCAGCGGTCACATTTCCTTGCCGATCGCCAATTTCCCCCCTTCAGTGTCCTGACTGGGAAGGCTTTACCAGTACCAGGGATGAGGATAATAGCGCGATCGGTGGTAATACGGATATCTCCAGTACGGGTCGTAGTAGCTATGGGGATAGGGGTGGTAATAGTACGGGTAGCGGTAGGGTGGATCCGGCGGGCGCCAGAGATGGATTTCATCGATCCTGAAGACCGGGTACGGGTAATCTTTGCCCTTCAGAGGCAGGGTTCTTTCCCCTTCAACCGCGGCCGTCATGGTGACCAGGCGCCCCGCCTTGAAGGTATCGACATCGAGAAACTGGTCGGTGAGGGCCAGAAACCGCCCTGCGGAGCCTTCGCCCTGAGGCCGGCCCCAACGATCGATGGTATAATAGACGACCTCCAGGGTCGTCCCCTCGCGGCTCACCTCGGTCTCAACGAGCCTGCCGCCGAGCATCAGAACTTTGCCGGTGTGGTCCTCGGGGTCTTTTCGTACCTGGTGATAGTCGGCCAACGGATCGATCTTGAGCCGCGCTTCATCCGAAAGCACATGAGCGCAGCCGCCGACCGCCAGGGTAGAGGCCAGAAGGATCAGCAGCCCATTCCTGATCATGGCGTCCTCCTCGCAATAGATCTCTGTTCCCCTTTCAGTCTATCGCGGCACGACGGCGGGTCAAATTCGATCGACTCCAGACGCAGAAAGGCCGGAGAGCGTTTTTTCGCTCTCCGGCCTTGGCATGGGTGGCGACCGGCACGGCTCAGAATGAGTTGATGCGCCGAATGAAGGCCTTGAGCAGACCGTAGCTGCGGTGGTTGAACTTGAACGACAGCCTCGGCAGGGCGAGGAGGTCCGGCTGATCCACCTCTTCGGGGAGCGGGCCGGTCAGATGGATATGCGACCCCGCTTCGATAATTTCGTTAAACTCGCTCTGCAGCGTGGCCACGTCCTCTTCGCTGAGCGGCTTGTTGAGGCGAATCACCAGCTTGTCCTTGACGAACCGGCAGGAGTGATAGACCTGGTAAAACTCGTCGATAATCCGCACCGCCTCGGCGGGGTCGCGGGTAATCGAGAAGAGGCTGAAGTCCTCCCCGGAAATAAGCCCTTTTTTGAGCAGGGTTTTTTTGATGAATTCCAGCCAGTTTTCCCAGTAATCCCCCTCGTCTCCGTCGATAAGAATCAAAGGAATCGGCGGGTTTTTCCCGGTCTGCACCAGGGTCAGGGTCTCCATCGCTTCATCAAGGGTGCCGAACCCTCCGGGGAACAGGGCCACCGCGTCGGCTTCCTTGAGAAAAGCGACCTTGCGGTTGAAGAAATACTTGTAGTTGATGACGTTGCGGCTCTGCACCATCACCGGGTTGGTTTCCTGCTCGAAGGGAAGGCGGATATTGACGGCAAAGGAGTTTTCGGCACCCGCCCCCTCGTTGCCCGCCTGCATAATCCCTCCGCCGCCGCCGGTAATCGCCATGTAGCCCCGTTCGGCAAGCATCCTCGAAAACTCGACGCACTTCTGGTAAATCGGCTCATCGGGCTCGGTGCGCGCCGAGCCGAAGATGGTGACCTTCTTGCGGTCGCGGTGGGGGCCGAAAACCTTGTTGGTGTAGCGCATCTCTTTCATGGTGGTGCGCATGAGCTTGAGATCGGCCAGGTAGTCGCTTTCCTGTCCGGCCTTCAGGGCGGTAACGATCATCTCGCGGATCATGTCGGGGTGATGCACCCCGACCTTGTCCATGAGATTGTCGATCATCTCATCCAGCTCATTGTTGGTCCTGTTAAAATTCAATTTCATAAGGGATACATCTCCTTAATATAGGGGGCCCGCGAAAGGGGTCGACGACCTCTGTCACGAGGATTAATTATACCACAGGGACGTTACAGCCTTTGCAGAAAAGGGCGTCCATCCAGGCGCTCCGCCCGGATCAGCAGGCCTCGCAGGCTCGATCCGGCATAACGGCTGTCAAACTTCTGATAGAGACAGCGCAGCTCCTTTTCCAACCGATAAAATGCGCTCCGATCCGCATCGCAGAGTCGATCTTCGATCGCCTCGCAATTAAAGGTCACGCAATTGAACGGACGCCTCGCCGGCTCGAGCCGGCATCCACTGGGGCCAAGAAAGGGGCAGGTGCACGAGAAGTCCGGCTCGGGGGGACTCTCCCCGCTCAGCAGAAAACCGAGCAGATTCACCAGGGTCAGGTGATTGCGCCCCTTTTCGCAGCAGGCGCCGTTGCAGCCTGTGCAGACCCGGGCCCCTTGCGCCCTGTCGAAGAAGGCATGGATATCCTTTTGCAATTCTTGTACCTGTTCCAGGTGGTCTTTTATCCAAATGCGCTCGCCGGGGCAGAGCCGGCCGAGCTCTCCACGGATCTGTTTGACCACCTGCGCCCACAGGCGCTGGTCGGATACTGAGCGTTCGTCCATCTTTCGAGCTCCAAAAACAAACGGCACAACCGATTTTCGGTCGTACCGCAGAACGCCTGGATCTCAGGGATCCAGGCATAATAATAAGTGGCCGGAGAAGTCCGTAAGCCGGGTTCTGTTCCCCGGGCAAGTTACCCGGCCCGGGGCGATGATCATTCCTCTAGGGGTGCCGTTGCCGCTCCCCTATTAGGCCTTGCTCCGGATGGGGTTTACCGAGCTTCCGACGTCACCGTCGGAACTGGTGAGCTCTTACCTCACCCTTTCACCCTTACCCGCTCCCCGAAAGGATAACGGGCGGTCTCCTCTCTGTGGCACTTTCCCTAGGGTCACCCCCGGTCCCCGTTAAGGACCATCCTGCCCTGCGGAGCCCGGACTTTCCTCCCGCCCGCCGAAACCAAAGGCTCCGGCGCGCCGGCGATCACCCTGACTTCTCCGACCACTTAATCTGACCAGTTCTGCAGCAACCGTCCCGATCCGATCCGGCTCAGGTCGGCGGCAGCACGTAAAGCATGCGGTTGCAGTGGGGGCAGTTCTGGATTTCATTGACGGTGTAGAGGCTGTTGAAGAGCTGCGGCGGCAGGTGCATGTTGCACCCCTGGCAGGTGCCGTTGCGGGCCTCGACCACGGCCACCCCTCCGCGGCGGTCAAGCAGAAGCTCATACCGCTTGCGCAGCGGTGTCTTGAGCTGCTTGAGAAAGGACTCCCGGTTGCCGTTTTTCTCGGTGTAGGCTTCGCCAAAACCGGCAAGCTGCTCCAAGACCTCCTGCACACGACCCTCGACCCGCTCTTTCACCTCGAGAAGCTGCTGGTCCTTCTCGTCCTTTTCGCGGCTGATCTCTGCGCTTTCGCTGTCCTTGGCTGCGATGCGGTCCTGAAGGTCCTTATTCATCTTCTTGGCCGTATCGATTTCCTTGAGAACCGCCACATATTCCTTCTGGGTCTTGATCGCAGGGAGACGTGCTTCGGCCTTCTCGACGTTGTCCTGTTCCTGCGTCAAGGCCAGAGAGAGTTCCTTGCGCTCTCCCTCAATGCGCTCAAGCTCGGACTGAAGGGCGTCGACCATCGCCTGAACTTTTTCCAGGTCGGCACCGAGGGCGGCCTGCTCCTCTTCCAGAGCCTGCCGAGTGGTACGCAACTGGCGCAGGTCCTGATCGATGTCCTGAAGATCTTTGAGCAGTTGTAACGTCTCTTGCACTTCTTTTACCTCCCATGTGAATCCGTGAAAACGTCTGTTCGATGTTGTGCCAGAAAATAGTAAGGGGGATCAGATCACCTTGAATGGATCTGTCTCCCCCGTTGCTTCCTCAAAACTGATATTCATCCCTCGTGCGCCGGCCTCCCGATTCAGATGGGCAGCCAGCCCCTGCACGGCAAGATGTTCGGTGGCAAAATGTCCGGCGTCAATCAGCACCAGCCCCAACTCCTGCGCCAACTGGGCCTCGTGGTACTTGACATCACCGGTGACCATGGCATCGGCGCCCTGTCGGGCCGCCTCGCGAATCAGCGAGGCCCCGCTGCCGCCGCATACGGCCACTTTTTTCACCCGGGCTTCATCGGCACCGACCAGGCGCAGCGACGAGGCCTGGAGAGCCGCTTTTACCCGGGCGGCAAAAGCGGCGGCACCGGTTTCCTGGGCCAGACGGCCGATGCGACCGAGGCCGATCCCTGGACGGACGTTGGCCAGCGGAACCAGATCGTAGGCGACCTCTTGGTAGGGATGGGCCTTGATCAATTTGGGCAGCACCCGGGAAACAAGTTCGCGCGGCACGATCGTCTCAAGCCTGACCTCGGCGGCCGCCTCGCGAACCCCCGGTTCGCCGAGAAATGGATCGCTGTCGGCTCCCCCGCGGAAGGTGCCGCTGCCGGCGGCGCGAAAAGAACACTGGTCATAGTTTCCGATCTGCCCGGCTCCCGCTTTGAACAGTGCCTCGGCCACCCGGTTTTCGTAACCGGCGGGAACAAAAACAACCAGCTTGACCAGCCCCCCCTCAGCGGGCGCTTCAAGGGGGCGAACCCCCTCCAGGCCAAGACGGCCGGCCAACCAGTCGTTGAGGCCGTTTTGAGCCCTATCGAGATTGGTGTGGGCGCAGATGACCGCAATGCCGTCGCGGACCGCCCGGAACAGGGTGCTGCCGGTCTGGCCACTGGGAACGAGGCTTTTCAGCGGCTTGAAAATGAGCGGATGGTGGGCGACAACGGCCTGGGCGCCGCGCGCAACAGCTTGTTCGATGATATTTTCGGACGGATCGAGGCAGACCAGCACCCGGGAGACCTCGGCTGCCGGGTCGCCAACCTGCAGGCCGACATTATCCCAGTCTTCGGCAAGCGCCGGCGGGTAGAGGCGATGGACCATGCCGACCAGGTCCTGAATACGTAAAATGCGTTCTTTTTTCATTGTTCGGGACGCCCGAAAAAAAAGAGTGCAACTGTGGTAACGTTGCACTCCTTCGCTTCTATTGCTGCTTCATTATGTATATGAGTTGCCAACTCACTCGCTTCCTGAGTGGTGGGCCCACCAGGATTCGAACCTGGGACCGACCGGTTATGAGCCGGTGGCTCTACCAACTGAGCTATAGGCCCAAAAAAATCAAAATTCAGTCTAGGCCCTTCACTAAAGCATGTCAAGCGATTTTACGCGGCCGAGACAAGCCGTGAATCATGTGCCTTCGACGAAACTCTTCAGGCGCTTGGCCCGGCTCGGGTGGCGCAGCTTGCGCAGGGCCTTGGCCTCGATCTGGCGGATACGCTCGCGGGTGACGGCGAAGTCCTGGCCGACCTCCTCAAGGGTATGGTCCGACTTCTCGCCGATGCCGAAACGCATGCGCAGAACCTTCTCCTCCCTCGGGGTCAGGGTCTGCAGAACCCGGGAGGTCTGGTCGGAGAGGTTCCCCTTGATGACCGCCTCGAGGGGGGAAACGACCCCCTTGTCCTCGATAAAATCGCCGAGCGACGAGTCTTCTTCCTCGCCGATGGGGGTTTCGAGGCTGATCGGTTCCTTGGCGATTTTCAATACCCGGCGCACCTTCTCCAGCGGCAGCTCCATGCGCTCGGCGATCTCTTCAGGAATCGGTTCGCGGCCGAGCTCCTGCACCAGCTGCCGGCTGGTGCGGATCAGCTTGTTGATGGTTTCGATCATGTGCACCGGGATACGAATGGTCCGCGCCTGGTCGGCAATCGCCCGGGTGATCGCCTGGCGGATCCACCAGGTGGCGTAGGTCGAGAACTTGTAGCCGCGCTGGTACTCGAACTTGTCGACCGCCTTCATCAGGCCGATGTTCCCCTCCTGGATCAGGTCGAGGAACTGCAGGCCGCGGTTGGTGTATTTCTTGGCAATCGAGACGACCAGCCGCAGGTTGGCTTCGACCAGCTCGCTCTTGGCGGCCTTGGCCCGCCATTCCCCCTTGTGAACCTCCTTGAGCGACTCCAGCAGCTCCTCCGGGGCGAATCCGGACTCCTCTTCAACCCGCTTGAACTTGCGCTGAGCGCTCTTCAGGCGTTTCTCCACCACCAGCAGGGACTCGACGGGAACATCGAGCTCTTCAGAAACCAGGGCGGCTTCCTCTTCGCTCTTGCGCATCCGCCGCAGCAGCCGCTTGATCTCCTTGTGGGGATGCTTGAGCTCCTTCTCGCAGGCGGTGACCTCCTTCATCCCTTTTTTGACCTGGTTGGCCAATTCTTTCAGGCGATCAACGATCTTGGCGATCTGGACGTCTTTCAGGCGGATCTGGCGCAGCAGATCGGTGATCTCCTCCTTGAGGCCCTTGCAGGACTTCTCCAGAGCCTTTTTTTCTTCTTTGGAGATTTCGCCGGTCATCGTTTCGCGAATCTCCATGAACTTGGCGTCGAGTTCGCGAATGCCGTCAACCAGATCGAGAATTCTCTGCCGCTGCTTCTCTTCGGTTTCGGCCCCCTCTTCCACCTCGAAGTCCTTGGTGATCTCGGCGACGCCGATCTGCTCCTGCTCGAGCTGCTCACCGAGGTTGATGACTTCCTTGAAGGCGATCGGGGTTCTCATGATGACCCGGGCGACCAGGGCGTCCCCCTCCTCGATGCGCTTGGCGATCTCGACCTCCCCTTCGCGGGTCAGGAGCGAGACCTGCCCCATCTCGCGCAGGTACATGCGCACCGGATCGCTGGTGCGGCCAAGGGTGCCGGCTTCGAACTCTTCGTCCTCATCCTCATCGTCCCCATCGCCGTCACTGTCACCATCCCCGTCGCTATCCTCGTCCAGAGTCTCCCCGAAGCTCTCTCTTTTGAGGGAAACTTTCTGTTCCGAATCGACGATCTCGATGTCCATGTCGCCAAACATGCTCATGACATCGTCAAGCTGGGAAGAGGAAACCATATCGGCCGGCAGGGCATCGTTGACCTCGTCGTAGGTCAGAAACCCCTTTTCCTTACCCAAATCGATTAATTGCTGTACTTCCTCAACTCTGGTTTTTTTCGACATGCTTCGACTTCCCCTCTTAACCAGCACAAACGGGCCGGTGAGTTTTTTTCTTTTATGCTGTAAAACTGACGCTGTCTATTATTTCTTCAAATCCCGGCTCAGCTGGAGACGCTCGGTCTGGAGGGCGGCCTGGCGGCTTGAATCGCCGGCCTGCTCGGCCTGACGGATCTGCTCATCGAGCTCCCGCACCCGCCTTCTCAGACTCTCTTTTGCGACCACCAGCCGGCAGTCCTGTAAAATACGTTCCCGGTCTTCGGCGAAAGCTTCTTCATCCTTCACAAGAATACCCGAAAAAACCGCCTTTTGTTCCTCATCGAAACGGCTCAGCAGCTGCGCTTCCTCCACCTCGTCGTTTTCAAGGGAGAACTCGGCCAGAATCCCCCCCATCGCCCTGCGTACCGGCTCGACAAAAAAGCTCTCGACCCCCTCCCCGGCGACAACGCCGCGCGTTTTGGCATCGAACATCATCAGCCGCAAC
The DNA here is from genome assembly GCA_945787285.1 of uncultured Desulfuromonadales bacterium. Classification (GTDB taxonomy): domain Bacteria; phylum Desulfobacterota; class Desulfuromonadia; order Desulfuromonadales; family Trichloromonadaceae; genus CALZIC01. Next base: position 13,129 of record CALZIC010000023.1, on the reverse strand, counting down.
ACCCAGTCCTGGGCTTTTTGCTCCCGGGTCGGCTCCTTCGGCCGTGCCGGCGAGCGTACCGGCCGCTGTCCCCGAGGCTCCGGCTGCTCCTGCTCCACACCGTAGGCCGGATACTCCTCCTGCGGCGGCAGGTCCTCCTGCGGAGGGGGCGGGTGATGCCCTCCGGCTTCGGTGCGCGGTGCCCCGCGAACCGGCTTTGCCGCGGGCGCAGGGGCCTTTTTGACCACCTTGGCCTTGAGCAGCTCGGCATCGAGCCCGGTGCGCTCGGAGAGCGCCTTGAGGTACAGACTCCGTTCGATGTCGCTCGGCACCAGGGTCAGGCTGGCAGCGATCTCCTCCGCCGCCCGGGCGCGCCCTTCGATGGCGTCGCCGTGGGCCTGCAAGACCGAATCGATGTAAACCTCGAAAACCGGCCGCGCCGCATCGAGGCGGGTGCGGAATTCCTCGGCCCCCTTTGCGGCGATAAAGGAGTCGGGGTCTTCTCCCGCATCGAGCGCCACCGAAGAGACCGACAGCCCGCCGGTCAGCAGTGGCTCCATGGCCCGAAAGGTGGCCTTCTGGCCGGCCCGGTCCTGGTCGAACAAAAGCTTGACCCGTTTGACGTAGCGTTTGAGCAGCCGGGCGTGGTCTTCGGTCAGCGCGGTGCCGCAGGTCGCCACCACGTTGGCGAAACCGGCGCGGTGCAGGGCCAACAGGTCGAAGTAGCCCTCGACGACGATCACCTCGTCGCTCTTGCGCATCGTCTCGCGGGCCTGGCTGAAACCGTACAGCACCCGGCCCTTGTGATAAATGGGCGACTCCGGTGAGTTGATGTACTTGGGCAGCGAGTCGTCGAGAACCCGGCCGCCGAAGGCCGTCACCTTCCCCGAAACGTCGAGGATCGGAAACAGGATCCGGTTGCGGAACAGGTCGTAATCCCCCCGGTTTTCCTTGCCCGGGCGGATCAGTCCGGTCTCCCGGACCTGCCGCACATCGAACCCCTTCTGGGCCAGGTGGCCGGCCAGCGCCTCCCAGCGTCCCGGCGCGAAGCCGAGGCGGAAGGTACGGGCGGTGTCGCCGTCGTAGCCGCGCTCCCTCAGGTAGCGCCGGGCCGCGGACGCCTCGGGGGCCTCGAGAAGGATCTGGTGGTAAAAGGCGCAGGCCACCTCGTTGATGCGGAACAGGTCTTCTCGCTCCTTGCGCCGGCGTTCTTCTTCAGGGGAAATCGTTTCCTCGGCGATTTCAATACCGACCCGCTCGGCTACCCGGCGCACCGCGTCGGGAAAAGCCATCCCCTCCATGCGCATCAGAAAGGAGAAGACATCGCCGCCGACTCCGCAGCCGAAACAGTGAAAAATCTGCCGCGGCGCGTTGACGTTGAACGACGGCGTCTTCTCGGCATGAAACGGGCAGAGCCCCTGGTGGTTCCCCCCCGAGCGCTTGAGCGGCAGGTAGGAAGAGACGACCTCGACGATGTCGGCGCGCTCCCTGATTTCGCGGATGGTCTCTTCCGATATCCGCCCGGTCATTCGGTCCTCAGTTCGACGATGGTGACGTTGTCGCCACCATGGGCGACATCAGCGGCATGAAACGCCTTGACCTCGCGGTGCCTGGCGAGGAAATCGCGCACGGTGCGCCGCAGAATCCCCTCGCCGGCCCCGTGCACCACTTCGAGTTGACGCTGCCCCTGCAGCAGGGCATCGTCGAGAAAGCGGTCGAGGGCGATCAGCGCATCCTCGGCCCGCCGGCCGACCAGCATCAGCTTGGGGCTGAAAGCTTCCCGCTCGATGGTGCTGCGCACCTTGCCGTCTTGTGCCTTGCCGGCAAAACGCCTGGGCGAGAACTGCTCGAGATTCTTCAGAGGCTGGCGCAGCTTCTTCCCCTTGACCGAAAGCTCCACCGCGTCGCCCAAAATCCGGGCCACCTCCCCCTCGGTCCCGAGCAGGGGGATGCGCAGCAGCTCGCCGACCGTCACCTCGACCGGCACCTTGCCGCGCGGCGCCGGTTCGGGGCGATTCTGCGCCAGGTCGCTGCGGACCTCTTTGATCTGGCTGGAAATCCTGGCCCGCTCTTTGGCATCGACGGCCCCGCCCGAGGCTTCCTGCAGCAGGGCCCTGACCTTTTTCTCGGCGTCGCGGACCAGCTGTTCGCCGCGCTTTGCCGCCTTGTCGAGAATCGCCCGTTTCTGCTCTTCGAGTTCGGCCAGCAGCTGCCTGCGCTTTTCCCGCTCCTTGCGGGCCCGATCGCGCAGTTTGGCGGCGTCATCGAGGTCGCGGTCGAGATCCTTGCGCAGCCGGTTCAACTCTTCGAGAAGCTCCAGCCCCTCGCGCTCGCCCTGACCGAGATATTCCGAAGCCTTGTCGAGCACCGCCTCGGAGATGCCGAGCCTGCGGGCAATGGTGAAGGCGTTGCTCGCCCCGGGGATGCCGTAATGCAGACGATAGGTCGGCCCCAGGGTGCGCCGGTCGAACTCCACCGCGGCGTTCTGAACCCCCTCCTGCAAGTGGGCATAGCCCTTGACCAGGTTGAGGTGAGTCGTCACCACGGTGCGCGCCCCGCGCTGGCGCAGGGCATCGAGAACCGCCATCGCCAGGGCTCCTCCCTCGGCCGGGTCGGTACCGGTGCCGACCTCGTCCATCAGCACCAGTGAATCGCCGTCGGCCTCCTCGAGGATGCGCCCGATCCGCCGCAGGTGGCCGGAGAAGGTCGACAGGTTCTCCTCGATGCTCTGGTCGTCGCCGATATCGGCAAAGACCTTGTCGAACAGGCCGATGCGGCTCTCGGGAGCGCAGGGCAGGTGCAGTCCGGAGCGTACCATCAGGCAGAGCAGGCCGACCGTCTTCAGGGCCACCGTCTTGCCGCCGGTATTGGGACCGCTGATCACCAGGGTGTCGGCCCCTTCGCCGAGCAACAGATCGACCGGGACGGCCGGTTCCTTGCGGCGACTGCCGTCCGGATGAAACAGCAGCAGCGGATGCCGGGCTTCCTTGAGTTCGATCATCGGTCGGTCGGCCAGCCTCGGCGCCACGCCATCGGTCCCCAGGGAGAGATGAGCCGCGGCGGCCCGCAGATCGAGGTGGGCCAGCACGGCCTGATTGTGGCTCAGCGCATCGGAAACGCCCCGCACGATATCGGAAATCCGCCGCAGTACCCGCTCTTCCTCGCGCTTTTCCTCGCGCAGCAGACTCTGCAGTTCATTGTTCCATTCGAGCACCGAGACCGGTTCGACGTAAAGAGTCTGGCCGCTCGACGATTCGTCGTGAATGAACCCCTTGACCTGGCCGCGGTGATCGGCGCGCACCGGCACCACGTAACGACCGTTGCGCTCGGTGATCAGGCGCTCCTGAAAGGCCCCGGCCAGGCGCTCCGAATTGAGCAGGCCCTCGAGCGCCCGCTTGACCCGACTTCGCAATTGACGGATCTGCATGCGCAAATCGCCCAGCTCAAAGGAGGCGCTGTCGAGAATTTCGCCGCGCGCGCCGATGCTGCGGCGAATCTCCTCCCGCAGCGGGCGCAGATTTTCAAGGGTCTCGGCGTGCGCCGCAAGGCGCTGGGCCTGTTCGCGGCCGGCAAAGTACAACCGGCAGTCCCTGGCCGCCTCCACGCTCGAGAGAATATCGAGCAGCGCATCAGGAGCCAGAAAGGTCCCTTCGGCCCGCAGGCGGTGCAGCGACGGGCGCAGATCCCGGTTCCCGCCCAGCGGGGGGCGCCCCTGCTCGTCGAAAAGCCCTCGCATCTCGGAGACTTCGGCAAGGGCATCGGTGACCGCTTCGATGCCGCCCAGAGGGGCCAGCGCCAGGGCCTTTTCCCGGCCCGGCACCGTAGTGGTAAAACCGGCCAGCAGGGCTTTGACCTTATCGTATTCAAGAACCCGGAGGGTCGCCTCGATCATCAAACCGTCATTCGTCAACTGATAACCGGCCTAGCTGCGCGGTCCCGAGAGGATTTCGAGACTTCCGCGAAAGATGGCCTCCCCCAGGTCGATAAAGGGGGGGCTCAGCTGCGAAGCCTTCATGCCCCGCTCGATGGGGCCGGGCAGATCGGCCACCGAAAAGGCAAACAGCACCAGGGCCATAAGCACAGCCCCCTGGGCCAGTCCGAACAGGCCGCCGGCGACCCGGTTGAAGCCGCCCAGGAAAATCAGCTTGACGAACCGGGAGAGGAGATAGCCGATCAGCGCAAAAACCACCACCGAGGTCAGGAAAATCGCCATGAAGGAGATGGCCACGCAGACCTGGGACGGCAGCCCGAAAGCGGACGCCAGCCCTTCACCCAACGGCGGATGGTAGCGAAAAGCCAGAAAAGCGCCGATCACCAGCCCGAGCAGGGAACAGACTTCCTTGAGCAGTCCGCGCAGCAGCCCCTTGAACACAAAGGCCACCAGGACCACGAGAATGGCGATATCGGCGATGTTCATCCAATCTCCTTGGAGGCTCAGGCCGACAGGCGCGCCTTGACCAGCTCGCTGACCACGCGGCCGTCGGCGCGGCCGAGGGTTTTTGCCGAGACGATCTTCATCACCTTGCCCATCTCCCGCATCGAGGCGGCGCCGGTTTCGGCCACGGCCTCCTCGATCAGGGCTTTGATTTCGTCTTCACTGAGCTGGGCCGGCAGAAAGTCCTGAAGGATCAGCAGCTCCTGATCCTCTTTTTCCGCCAGATCGTCACGGCCTCCCTCGCGGTAGACCTGGGCCGACTCACGGCGCTGCTTGACCAGGGTGGAGATCATGGCGATGACACCCTGATCATCAAGGGCACTGCCGGCTTCGATCTCCTTGTTCTTGATCGCACTCTTGACCTGGCGGATGGTGTTGAGGCGGAGCGAATCCTTGGCCTTCATGGCCTCTTTCATGGCGGTGGTCAGATTGTCCTGCAGGCTCATCGGTCTTCCTCATTTGTGTAGGTGTCTGCCCGAAAGGGGTTACTTGTCGCGGCTTTGCTTTTCCTCGATCCCGCTCATGCCGAAACGGCGCCGCAGTTCGGCGTAGATGCGCTCGGGGGGCAGGTCGTAGTAGCCGAGCAGGATCAGGGTGTGGAAAAAGAGGTCGGCCGCTTCGTAAACGACCTCGTCGGGATTGCCCCCTTTGCCGGCCACGGCGGTTTCGGTCGCCTCCTCGCCGATTTTGCCGAGAATCTTGTCGAGTCCCTTGTTGAACAGGGAGGCGACGTACGATTTCTCGTTCGGGTTCTGGCGACGCTCCTGAATCACGTGATAAACGGCATCGAGGATATCCTGCTGGCCGTAGATCGCCGCGGCGTCAACGGTCTTTTCTCCCTCAATCTCGGCCCCTTCGGGGGTCCAGACCCTGTAGAAACACGACTTGTGCCCGGTATGGCAGGCCGCCCCCTGCTGCTCGATGGCGATCAGCAGGCAGTCGGCATCGCAGTCGAAACGGATCTCTTTCACCGTCTGCACATGCCCGGAGCTCTCCCCCTTCATCCACAGCTTGCGGCGGGAGCGGGAATAATAATGAACCTTGCCGGTTTCGACGGTCTTGTCGACCGCCTCGGCGTTCATGTAAGCCATCATCAGCACCTCGCCGGTATCGGCATCGCGGGTGATGGCCGGAATCAGGCCGTGGGCGTCGAATTTGAGCTGGTCAGCTAATGACATAAATTCTCCAAGTGAGGAGTTAGGGGTGAGGCGAAAAAGCCCCTAAGCCTCTCCTGCTCCTCACTCTTCACTCCTTACGCCTCACTGTTAAAGTCTTACCGGCACGCCGTTATCCCGCAGGTATTCCTTGCACTCGCCGATGGTGTACTCGCGGAAATGGAAGATGCTGGCCGCCAGGGCGGCGCTGGCCCCCCCTTCGACGAACCCTTCGCGGATGTGCTCGAGGTTGCCGACCCCGCCCGAGGCGATCACCGGAATCTTGACTTTATCGGCGATAGCGCGGGTCAGTGCGATGTCGTAGCCGTCCTTGGTGCCGTCCTTGTCCATCGAGGTCAGCAGAATCTCGCCGGCGCCGTACGATTCCATGCGCGCCGCCCATTCGATGGCGTCGATGCCGGTGGCGTTGCGCCCGCCGTGGGTGTAGACCTCCCAGGCCTGCGGATCGGAGTCGGGCACCCGGCGGGCGTCGATGGCGACGACGATGCACTGGGAGCCGAACCGCTCGGCGGCCTCGCGCACGAACTCGGGGCGATTCACGGCGGCGGTGTTGATCGACACCTTGTCGGCCCCGGCGTTGAGCAGGTTGCGGATATCGGCGATCTCCCGCACCCCGCCGCCGACGGTCAACGGCATGAAGACCCTCTCGGCGGTGCGGGAGACCACGTCGAGGATGATGCCGCGCTTGTCGCTCGAAGCGGTAATATCGAGAAAGGTCAGCTCGTCGGCCCCCTGGGCGCAGTAAGCCTCGGCCGCCTCCACCGGATCGCCGGCGTCGCGCAGCTCAAGAAACTGAACCCCCTTGACCACCCGGCCGTCCTTGACGTCGAGACAGGGAATGATTCGTTTTGTCAGCATAAGTTATCCAATCAACTTAGTAACGCCCGCCCCACATTTCAAGGGCAACGCCATATTTAGCCACAGAGCCACGGAAACACAGAACTTTCCACAGAGAATTCGATCGCTTTTCTCAGTGCCTCTGTGTCTCTGTGGTGAAGCCTCAGCCCCTGCCGCGCTTGGTCAATGCCACCGCCTCGCGCAGATCGAGGGCCCCGCTGTAGATGGCCTTGCCGGTAATGGCGCCGACCACCCCCGACTCCTCGATGGCCATCAGGTTCTCGATGTCCTTGAGGCTGGAGACGCCGCCGGAGGCGATGACCGGGATGCTGATCGATTCGGCCAGGGCGCGGGTCGCTTCGAGGTTCGGCCCCTGCATCATGCCGTCACGGGCGATGTCGGTGTAAATGATTGCCTCGACCCCGAAGCCTTCCATCTCGCGAGCCATCTCGGTCGCTTTTTTCTCGGTGACGTCGGCCCAACCGCGCACCGCAACCAGGCCGCCCTTGGCGTCGATGCCGACCACGATCTTGCCCGGGAAGAGCCGGCAGGCCTCCTTGACCAGCTCGGGGTTTTCCTTGGCCACGGTGCCGAGGATGACCCGACCGACGCCGAGCTCGAGATAGGCCTCGATGGTCGCCAGGTCGCGCACGCCGCCGCCGAGTTCGGTGGGGATATCGATGGCCTTGACGATGGCGCTGATCGCCTCCTTGTTGCGGGGCACCCCGGCGAAGGCGCCGTCAAGATCGACGATATGCAGCAGTTCACCGCCCTGGTCCTGCCAGACTCTGGCCTGGGCGCCGGGGTCGTCGCTGTAAACGGTGTCCTTTTCCATAAGCCCCTGCTCCAGGCGGACGCAGGCACCCTCTTTGAGGTCGATAGCGGGTATGACGATCATTGTATAAATCCTTTGTTAACCATCAGAGCCACGGAGAAAAACATGACTTGGTGTCTGGCCTTCTCTGTGCCTCTGTGCCTCTGTGGTAAAAATACTGTTACAACTTTCCGAAATTCTCCAGGATCTGCAGACCCACCTGCTGGCTTTTTTCCGGGTGGAACTGGGTGGCCATGACGTTGTCCCTGCAGATGCTCGAACAGAATGAGATGCCGTAGTCGGTGGCGGTGGCCACGCTCTGCGCATCCTCGGGAACCACGTAGTAGGAATGGACGAAATAAGCAAAAGACCCGTTTTCCACGCCGCGATACAGGGGGATCTCCTGCTTGATCTCGATCCGGTTCCAGCCCATGTGGGGAACCTTGAGCTCCTCGCCCCCCTCGCGCATGTCGGCAGGAAACCGGACCACCTTGCCGGGGATGATGCCGAGCCCCTGGTGGCGGCCGAACTCCTCGCTCTCGGTAAAAAGGAGCTGCAGCCCGAGGCAGATGCCGAGAAACGGCTTGCCGCTCTCTACGTGCCGGAGGATCGGATCGATAAAGCCTCCGTCGCGCAGATTGTCCATGCAGTCCTTGAAGGCGCCAACGCCGGGCAAAACCAGCCGGTCGGCCGTTTCGACATCGGCGGGATCGGAGGTCACCTTCGCCTGGTAACCGACCTTTTCGAAAGCCTTCTGCACGCTGCGCAGGTTGCCCATGCCGTAATCGATGACGGTGATCATGCTATTCCAACTTTCCCTTGGTGGAGAGGACCCCTTCGATTCTGGAGTCGAGGCTGGTCGCCTCGTCGAGGGCCCGGCCGAAAGCCTTGAAAATCCCCTCGATGATGTGGTGCAGGTTGTCGCCATAGGCCAGGTTCACGTGGACGTTCGCCCCGGCGTGGTTGCAGAAGGCGACGAAGAACTCCTCGACCAGTTCGGTGTCGAAATTGCCGACCTTGGCCTTGGGCATGTCAACGTTGAAGACCAGGAAGGGCCGTCCGGAAAAGTCGAGAACCACCGAGGCCAGCGCCTCGTGCATCGGCATGGTGGCCCGGCCGAAGCGGCGGATCCCCTCCTTGTCGCCGAGCGCCTGTTTAAAGGCCTCGCCGAGGCAGATGCCCAGGTCTTCGACGGTGTGATGGGCATCGATTTCGATATCCCCTTTTGCCTCGACCTCGATGTTGAAAAAGCCGTGGCGGGCCAGCAGGGTCAGCATGTGGTCGATAAACGGCACCGGGGTGGCGATCTTCGCCTCCCCGCGTCCGTCGAGTTCGAGGCTCAGCTTGATCTGGGTTTCACTGGTCTGTCGATCGATCGATGCACTACGAGACATTTTTCCCTCCCGGCTTCTGGCTCCTGGCTCCTGGCTCCTGCAACCTGATCGATACGGAACGGGCATGGGCTTCGAGCCCTTCGAGTTCGGCAATATGGACGATATCCTCACCAAGCCGCTCCAGCCCCTGCCGGGAGAAGGAGACGATGCTCGATTTCTTGACGAAATCATCGACCCCCAGGGGGGAGAAGAAGCGGGCGGTCCCCCCGGTCGGCAGGGTGTGGTTGGGCCCGGCCAGGTAATCGCCGGCCGCTTCCGGGGTATGGTGGCCCATGAAAATGGCCCCGGCATGGCGGATTTTCGGCAGAATCTCAAATGGGGCAGCCACGGCCAGCTCCAGGTGCTCGGGAGCGATGCGGTTACTGAAGGCGATGACCTCGTCGAGATCTTCGGCGACAATCACCGCCCCGTACGACTCGATGGAGCTGCGGGCGATGGTCTCGCGCGAAAGGGTCTTCAGCTGGGCCTCGACCTCACCGGCCACCTTGCGGCCGAACGCCTCGTCGGTGGTGATCAGGATCGAGGAGGCCAGCTCGTCGTGTTCGGCCTGAGAGAGGAGATCGGCGGCAATGTGGGCGGGGTCGCCGCTGCCGTCGTTGATCACCAGGATTTCGCTCGGCCCGGCAATCATGTCGATATCGACCTGGCCGAAGACCATCTGCTTGGCGGTGGCGACGTAAATATTGCCCGGGCCGGTGATCTTATCGACCCGCGGAACCGTCGCGGTGCCGTAGGCCAGGGCGGCGACCGCCTGGGCGCCCCCCACCTTGAATATTTTATCGACCCCGGCCAGGCGGGCGGCCGCCAGCACGTGCGGGTTAACCTCGCCGCCGGGCATCGGCACCACCATCACCACCTCGGGGACCCCGGCCACCTTGGCCGGGACCGCGTTCATCAGCACCGACGAGGGGTAGGAGGCCTTGCCGCCGGGGACATAAATGCCGACCCGGTCGATGGGGCGCACCATCTGGCCGAGCAGGACATCTTCTTCGTCGGTGGAAATCCAGGTCTCGGTCTTCTGCTTGCGATGATAGTTGGCGATACGCTCGGTGGCCAGCTCAAGAGCGGCCAGCGAGCGCGGGCTGACGGCGGCCATCGCCTCGTCGATCTCCGCTTCGGAGACCTGCAGACTTTTTTCGTCGAGGCTCAGGCGGTCAAAACGGGCGGTATATTCACACAGCGCCTGGTCGCCGCGCCGGCGCACATCGGCGACAATGTCACGAACGGTCTCTTCCACCCCGGCCTGGGCGGTCTCGCCCCGCTCGACAATGGCGCGGAAGGCCTCTTCAAAACCGGGATCGGAAAAACGCAGCATTTGAATCATGGGTATCCTCTGACGGCAGTGGCTGAACAGCCCGGTTACACCGAAATGGTCGGTGTATCGCTGATGACCTGCTCGAGATCTTCAATGATTTTGACAATCCGCTGGTGCTTGGTCTTGAGGCTGGCGCGGTTGACGATCAGGCGGCTGGTCACCTCGGCGATCGTTTCGACCTCGACCATGCCGTTTTCCTTCAAAGTGGCCCCGGTCGAGACCAGATCGACAATGCGCTCGGAAAGGCCGACCAGGGGAGCCAGTTCGATCGATCCGTAAAGCTTGATCAGTTCGACCTGAATGCCCTTGGAGGCGAAGTACTTTTCGGTGACATTGGGATACTTGGTGGCCACCCGGATGTTCGACCAGTTGGCCGGATCGTCATCCCCCTGCAGCTCCTTCGGCTCGGCGACGACCATACGACAGTAGCCGAACTTCATGTCGAGCGGTTCGTAGAGGTCCTTGCCCTGCTCCATCAGGGTGTCCTTGCCGACGATGCCGAGGTCGGCGCAGCCGTATTCGACATAGGTCGGCACATCGGTGGCCCGCACCGCCATGAAGCGGAACTTGGTCTCCGGGTTTTCAAAAACCAGCTTGCGGCTCCCCTTTTCCATTTCGGGGCAGGTGATGCCGATTCTGGCGAAAAGCTCCATGGAGTCCTGCATGATGCGCCCTTTGGGGAGGGCGAAAGTGATATAGTCGCTCATATAAATTCTCCGTGATCAGTGATGAGTGATAAGTGATTAGCCTGAAAACCAATCACCAATCACCAATCACTAATTACCGCTTTTAGCAGGACTTATTCCTTGACCCGCTCGATGTCGGCCCCGAGGCCCTTGAGTTTCTTCTCGATGTGCTCATAACCGCGGTCGAGGTGGTAAATACGGGAGACCTCGGTGGTGTTGTCGGCCGCCAGCCCGGCCAGGGCGCGCAGGTCGGTCGCCATGACCGGGGCACCGAGCAGCTCCTTCACCCCCTTGACGGTGGCGGTATGCCCCTCGATGCGGATATCGGCCCCCATGCGCTGCAGTTCGCAGACGTGCATGAAGCGGTTTTCGAAGACGTTCTCGACGATCATGCTGGTGCCGCTGCCCAGAGCCATCAGGGCCATGAACTGGGCCTGCATGTCGGTGGGGAAGCCGGGATGGGGACGGGTTTTTATATCGACCGATTTGATCTCGTTCGGCCCCTTGACGCGCAAACCGCCGCCCTCCTCGGAAATCTCGGCCCCCGCCTCGCGCAGCTTGCTGATCAAGGCCTCGAGATGGGCGGAAACGGCCCCGCGAACCAGCACGTCGCCGCGGGTAATGGCCGAGGCGATCAAGAAGGTCCCCGCCTCGATGCGGTCGGGCATGACGGCGATCTCGAGCGGATTCAGCGCTTCGACCCCCTCGATGACGACAGTATCGGTGCCGGCCCCGCTGATGCGCGCGCCCATGCGGATCAGGGCCTCGGCCAGATCGACAATTTCCGGTTCGCAGGCGGCATTTTCCAGCACGGTCGTCCCCTTGGCAAGGGTCGCGGCCATCATCAGGTTTTCGGTGCCGCCGACGGTCGGGATATCGAGGCAGATGGTCGCCCCCTTGAGGCGCTCGGCCCGGGCTTCCACATAGCCGTGGTCGAGGGAAATCTCAGCGCCCATCGCTTCGAGCCCCTTCAGGTGAAGATCGATGGGGCGGGCGCCGATGGCGCAGCCGCCGGGGAGGCTGACCCGGGCATGGCCGAGACGGGCCAGCAGAGGACCGAGTACCAGCACCGAGGCGCGCATCGTTTTTACCAGGTCGTAGGGGGCCTCGACACTCTGGATAGGGGTCGCATCGACGGTAAAGGCGCCGTTTTCGCGCACCACCCGGGCGCCGAGCACCGTCAGCAGTTTTTCGACCGTGGTGATATCCCGCAGATCGGGCACATTGCCCACATGGTGGGTTCCGGGGGCGAGCAGTGTGGCGAAGAGGAGCGGAAGGGCGGAGTTCTTCGCTCCGCTGACCTGGACTTCCCCTTCGAGACGCCGGCCGCCGTGAATGACTATTTTATCCAACCGTTTAAATCCTGTCTAAATGTGCTGCGGGTGCCGCTTTCATGCCAGCGGCCTGCGACCGCCGACGACCCGGGGAATACCGGAATAATCGTCGCGGATGCAGGTTTCGGTGAGCCCCGCCTCTTCAAGTAATTTACGAACATCTTCGGCCTGAGCAATGCCGACCTCGACCAGAAGCCAGCCCCCGGGGCCGAGAATCGTTGGAGCCTGAGCAGCCAGGGCGCGGTAGCAGTCGAGACCGTCCTCGCCTCCGCACAAAGCAAGCTGCGGTTCAAAATCGCGCACTTCCGGCATCAGCCCCTCGACATCCAGCTTCGGGATGTAGGGTGGATTGGAAACGACCAGATCATACGGCCCCTCGGGGAGCCGGTAGAGGTCGCCGTGGCACAGCGCCACCCGGTCGGCGACGCCGTTGGCCCGGCTGTTGTTGCCGGCCACCTGCAGCGCCCCTTCGGAGATATCGACCGCGGTTACCCGCGACTCGGACAGCTCGTGGGCCAGGGCGATTGCGATCGCCCCGCTGCCGGTACCGACGTCGAGGATCGAACAGCACCCGGACGCCCGGTTGAGGGCCTCTTCGACCAGCACCTCGGTGTCGGGCCTGGGGATCAGCACATCAGGGGTCACCTGCAGGGGAATGGACCAGAACTCGGTCTTCCCCAGAATGTACTGCACCGGCTCCCGCAGAGCGCGGCGCTTGACCCGCTGGCGAAAGTCGGTGAGTTCGGATGGGTTCAACGGGCGGTCGTAATTGAGGTAGAGGCCGACCCGGTCGAGCCCGAGGGTGTCGGCCAGAAGCACTTCAGCATCGAGTCGCCCGCCATCGATCCCCTGTTCCTTGAAATAACCCGCGGTCCACTGCAGAATCTCGAGCACCGTCCAGCGCTGCGTCAACGTCAGGACTCCCTGCCGGCCATCGACTCCGACTGGTAGTGGGTGGTCAGGGCATCGACGATTTCATCGATACTTCCCTGCATGATGGCATCGAGCCGGTACAGGGTCAGGCCGATGCGGTGATCGGTGCAGCGGCCCTGGGGGTAGTTGTAGGTGCGGATCCGTTCGCTGCGGTCGCCGCTGCCGACCTGGCTTTTGCGGTCGGCGGCCATCAGCGCATGCTGCTCGGCCATCATGGCGTCGAGAAT
>CALZIC010000022.1 GCA_945787285.1 uncultured Desulfuromonadales bacterium | reverse complement strand
CGGGGATATCAATTTGCAGGCGGTCATTATCGATGACCCTGGCCGAAGAGTGCACCAGATGATTTACGAATTTGCCCAATGCCAACGGCTGTTTCTCCAGCAGCAGCTGCCCCCCTTCCATGCGAGCCGTATCGACAAGATCGTCGATCATCAGGGCCATGCGATCAACCCCGTCAAGGATTCCTTCCACGTTTATCCGGGCTGTCTCGTCAAACCCGTCCTCTGTTAACCGCTCCTCGAGCATTTGACTGTGCCCCGAAATAATCGTCAGAGGAATGCGCAGGTCGTGAGAGATGGTGTGGATGTAAATATCGCGCAGCTCCTGAAGCTCATGGATTGTGGTGATATCGGTCGAAGTCCCCACAGCACCGACAAGATGGCCGTCCGGAGTGCGAATGGGCGCGGCGCTGCTCGACAACCAGACAGACTTGCCGTCGGCCCGCTGAAGAACCGTAACAACCCCCTGAACCGTTTTGCCGGCAAAAACCTCGTGCATGGCTTTCGCGAGGTCGAAGGGCTTGCCATCGGGGGTCTTCACTTTCAAACTGGCGATCCGCTTCTCCAAGGGAAGCTGGCGATGATCCAGCGAGTAACCGAGCAGTTTTTCCGCAGCCGGGTTCATGAGGACGATCTCGCCATCCGGCGTGTAAATGACCAGAGCGTCGGCGATGGCGTTGATGGTGCCATGGAGTTCCGCCAGCAGGCGCTCCCGCTCGTCCTCATACCGCTTGCGTTTGGTAACATCCCTGGTCAGGGTGGAAAACCGCCCCCGGCCCATCGGGCAGACAGAAATCGACAGGTGCTTCCTCATTGATTTGAGGTAGATTTCAACAGGCACCGGTGTTTCTCTTTCCGGGCCCCGCCCATAGTCTCCAAGGACCTCCTCGATCATGGGGGATTCCCCGTAGATCTCGCTGGCCCGGCGCCCAATCGCCTGTTCTGCCGAGACCTGAAAGACCTCTTCATAGGCCGGGTTCACATCGACCACCATCCAGTCGATGGGTCTTCCGTTCTTGTCGATGATGATTTCGTCGATCGCAGCCGCCTCTTTCATGTTGTTGAACAGCATGCGGTACTTTTCTTCGTTGCTCCGCAGCGCCTCTTCGGCCCGCACCCGATCGGTGACATCAGTGACGACTGCCAGGCTGCGTTTGAAACGACCTTTTTCGTCGATCTCCGCCGTGGCGGAAAGGAGCACATCGATGACCTCTCCATTTTTCTTAACGAACTGGTAAGACACATCCTTAGCGGCCCCGGTTCGAAAAAAATCGGGCAGCACCACCTCTTCGGCATATCGGCGCGATTCTTCCGTCAAAAATTCGGTGGTTTTTCTGCCGATAACCTCATGCCGTTCATAGCCCAGGCTCTCCAGCCAGAAATTACTGACACTGACCAGTTGTCCTTCGGCATCGATGGAATGGAGCATCGCCGGCGTATTCTGGTAAAGGGTCCGGTACCGCTCTTCACTTTCGCGCAGCGCCTTTTTAATTTCGCGGCGATCGATGATGTATTGCCATTCCTTCAAAGCGCGTTCGACGACATGCGGCAGGTCGCCAATCGAGACCACCGTCTTCACCAGGTAATCGAGAGCCCCTCCCTTCATCGCCTCCACCGCAACCTTCTCATCCCCTTCGGCGGTCAACAGCACGGCAGGAAAGGTCGCCTCATCCTGGCTTTTCCACAGCAGTTCGGTGCCATTGCCGTCGGGCAGACGAAAATCGATGAAAGCCAGGTCGGGAGTTTTTTCGGCAAGAAAGGTTCGGGCCTGGGCACAGGTCCCGACAACGGTAAGCTGAAACCGGCCCAGGGGAAACTTGAGGGAGTGGCGTATCATTTCAGCATGGGTGGCCGAATCTTCAACCAGCAGGAGATGAACGGTGTTCTGCTTCATGCGGTATACAGTATAGTAAAGAACCCGACACAGGCAATCTTTTCTATCAAGTACAGGCGATTATTATCAAAAATGCCCGCTGAGTTACCCGGAACAGTCCTTAAGCCCCCTCTTCCCCAACACTAATGGCTCCGGTCAGTTGCACAAAAATAAACCTCAGCTAATATTTAGTCTTGAGATTGAACACATGTCGGTGAGAACAAGCATCCAGGGGGCAGGTTTATGGAAAGAGTTAAAGGAACGATCGGAATACTGACAGGAGGCGGCGACGTGCCGGGTCTCAACCCTGCGATTCGAGCCGTCACGATTCGAGCCCTGCGCGAAGGATTCAGGGTTCTTGGCATCCGCCGCGGGTGGGCAGGCCTTGTGGACCTGGTTCCCGACCCTCAGGCGGACAACAGCGCTCACGTTCGGGAGCTCACCGAGGACGTCGTCAATCGAGCCGGTAGAACCGGGGGCACCTTTCTGCACACATCCCGCACCCGGCCCAGCCACCTCCCCCGGGACATCGTTCCTCACCACCTTCGGGACAAATATACCGCCGAAATAAACGATGTGACCCACGAAGTGCTCCATAACCTCGATTTCCTGGGCATCGACTACCTGATCCCGATCGGCGGGGACGACACCCTCAGTTACGCCGACAGGCTGCACAAAGAAGGGGTCAAGGTGGTCGCCATTCCCAAGACCATGGACAACGACGTTCCCGGCACCGATTACTGCATCGGCTTTTCAACCTGCGTCACCCGCACCATCGAATTGACCCACCGGCTTCGGACTTCGGCCGGTTCCCACGAACGTCTTCTGGTGATCGAGGTGTTCGGCCGTTATGCCGGGTTCACCGCTTTGCTGCCGACCATGGCCGGTGCGGCCAGTCGTTGCCTGATACCTGAACACCCCTTCAATATCGAACGTCTGGCGGAGACCCTGATCAACGACCGAAACCGTCATCCGAGCAACTATGCGGTGGTCCTCCTCTCCGAAGGCGCCACCATGGCCGGAGAAGAAGGGATGACCTTTGAAGACCAGGAACAGGACCAGTACGGGCACAAGAAACTTGGCGGCATCGGCGACAAGGTAGCTGCCTGCCTCAAGGAGCTGTCTCCCCGGTTCAACCAGGGGCGCCGCATCAACGTACTGAATCAGCGACTCGGCTACCTGGTGCGCTCCGGCGACCCGGATGCCCTCGACGCCATCGTGCCCATGGCCTATGGCAACCTGGCCCTTGACCTGATCATGTCCAATACCTTCGGACGCCTGGTGAGCATTCACAACGGATGTTATGATACCGTTCCCATCGACATTGTCACCGGGCAAAAGAAAGTCGTTGATGTTGACAAATACTACAACATCGAGCGGTTGCGGCCCAAATACGATACCTTTCTACGCCAGCCCCTCTTCATCATGACCAGTGATATCTGAACACAGCAGGCCGGAATGTACGGCCCCCCGGCTTCCGGCCTGCGCCTTTTCCCCCTTCTGAGCGCTTCATTCCTTTTCGCCGATCCAAAGCAATGCTCTGTTTTTTTCAAGGTGAGTAGGGAGGCGAATGGCCATACCGGGCATTTGACAGTTTTCCGGAACTTGGTAACTTTGACATACATGGATTATTCATTGGTTCAGTGTCAATCGATGCCACAAAAACACATTACATACAGATAATTATTTTTGTGCAACTTTAGTTTCGTTCAGGCTTTTTGATCTAAACGCCCAATACGCTCTATATTTTCTCTCACATTTTGAACTGACGCATTTCCCATAAGAGAGAGGAGTAGCAGATGCCGAACCGACCTGTTTCCGCCTTAAAAGCGATTTCAGTTGTGGCAACCCTCCTTCTGTGCGCCTGCAGCATCCCCCAGAACAAATTGTCTCTCTATCAGAGATCGATACAGATCAATAATGAAGCAGATGTCGAACAAATTTTATCCAAGGCATCGATTGAAGAAAGAGTCGTTTCCGGTGAAGAGAAGGTGAACCTGCTCCAGGTCCAGGGAACGCCTTATGAGATGGGATTCCAGCATGGGGCGCTTCTGAAGGAAGACATCCAGGCCATGTACTCCCATGTCATCCGGAGGATAAAACTCTACGCTTCGGAAGACATGATGGATGAAGTGTATGACCTGATGGCACCTTACATTCCGCTGGAAGATAAAGAGGAGATGCGTGGACTCGCCCATGGGGCCGACGTGCCGTTAAAAACAGTGCACTGGATGCATTCCATTGCAGAGGTTTCTGAATACGGCCCCAAAAAGAGATTCCGCAGGGGGTTCAAGCAGACCAGCTGCAGCAACCTGGTGGCCTTCGGCAATGCCACGGTCGATGGAGAAATCTACCAGCTCCGCGTTCTGGACTGGATCAGGGACCTGGGGGTGCAGAACTGGCCGGTCGTCCTGGTCCACAAACCACAGCAGGGTAATGCATCGGTAAGTTTTTCGTATGCCGGCTTTATCGGCACCGTCTCGGGGATGAATGATCAAAAAATGGGTTTTGGCGAAATGGGTTACGGGGACCCCCCAGGTGAAACCCTTGAAGGCATCCCCTTTATTTTCCTGTTCAGAAAACTGATGCGAGAAGCTGACACCCTTGAAGACGCTCAGAACATCATTGCCGGGGCACAGCGCACCAGCTCCTACGTCTACGTGGTCAGCGATGCCAAGAAAAAACCCGGAGAGACAAATGCCCTGCTGTTTATTACCGACCGCAACCGGTTTTTGACCTTTGAAGAGAACACCCATTTAATCGATGAAAGAGAAGAAGAGGACGGCGACACCTATCCGGCCATTGACGATGTCGTTTATGGCGGCGCCAAAGGCGAAGAACTGCATGATGTTATTCAGGAATACTACGGGCGCATTTCCATTGACACACTAAAAGAGATGACTAAACCGATCTCCCTGAAAAGCAACATGCAGAATGTCATTTTCAAACCCGCAACACTCGAGGCGTGGGTTTCCAACGCCAATGGTGAAAAAGGCGAAAAGGGCAAAGCCGCCAATCGGGATTGGCTATATTTAGATCTCGCTGACATCCTGAAAAACTGATCTTCCAAAAGGGCAGATCGTTCATCAGGAGAAGGCGATATTAAAGGGGGCCTCGTGAACGAAACGGGTCAGAGGCAATCGAAATCATCCCGGCAACTTCATTGCCTGATCAGACTGCCTCCTATCTACCACTTCTTGCGCAACAACCTAAGCAGGAGAGCAACCTTTACGCTTCTGCTGTTCGTGGCCTGCTTTTTGTTAGCAGGGTGTGCCCATTTCAGAGCCAACCAGAACTATATCGGCCCCTCTCCCCTTCCCGAAGAAATACGAGACCACTATTCTCACAACAGGTCAGAGGGGCCATTTTTAGAAAAAATTCTCACCGATAACGATCAGTACACCCTGAAAAGAATCGAGTTTTCCTCGACCAACAACATCCTGCCTTTGCAGCATAATATATATATCGACTATTACGACGTGAAGACCGAGGGCCCAACCCCGGTGATCATGGTCCTGCCTATTCTGGGAGGCAAAAACCTCATCGCGAAAGCGTTTGCTTCGTATTTTGCGGAAAATGGTTACGCTGCCGTCATTGTTCACCGCCAGAAACACTACAAAAAGAACATCAACCTCGAAACCATTAACGATACGTTCAGGCAGATCGTTCTGGACCACAAGCAGGCCATCGACTGGATTGAAAGGCGACCGGAACTTGACCATAGAAAGATCGGGGTTTTCGGAGTCAGCATGGGAGGGATAAAGAGCGCCCTTATCAGTGCCCTGGACACCCGCGTAAGGGCCAGCGTGATCGCCCTGGCTGCCGGGGATATACCCCACGTCCTGTCTTACTCAAATGAGAAGGGCATCGTTAAGAGGCGAAATCGTATATTGGCTGAAAAAAACCTGACCCTCGGCGAGTTTCATGGTCAGCTCTCAAAGACAGTAAACTGCGACCCCTTAAACTATGCCCACTACATGGATGCCAGTAATGTTCTGATGATCCTGGCCATATTCGACTCGACCGTCCCGTACGCCAAGGGGGTCGAACTGAGAGAAAGAATGGGCAGCCCGGAAACAATATACCTCTTTGCGGGCCATTATACTTCGTTCTTATATATCGATTACATAAAAGCACAGTCTCTGCAGTTCTATGACAATCGATTCTCCTTGGAGGAAAAGCTGGAGATTACCGGTAATTTTGACATCCCCTGAGAAGAGCCGACACACAGCCCCCTCGTGTGGAAACCGTTGCATATGGCCGCATAAGGCCTCACCTTCACGCAGTTTTTGCCTCAATAAGGCGAACCCGCCCACTCGTCCTGACCATGAGCTCTGTTGAACTTGGCAAAATGCCTGTTATTTTCAATAAGAGATTTAAACATGCACATGACGCCGGACTGGTCACTGCGCGACCCAAAATGCGGCCACCCAGCCCCCGCACATCGCCCATACTTAGCTTAAGGCGGCCGCCAGACTGACCAACCCCTGACAACACACCGGCCGGAGGTCACCGATGTCCGCCCTGAAGAGCCTCATCGACATCGATTCCGAGGAGTACCACCGCAACAGCGAGGCGATGCAGTCCCTGGTGGACGACCTGCGCCAGAAAGTCGAGCGAATTCGCCTTGGCGGCGGAGAGTCGGCCAGGCACAAGCACGTCGCACGGGGCAAAATGCTCCCCCGCGATCGCATCGATCAACTGCTCGATCCCGACGCGCCCTTTCTTGAACTCTCCCAGTTCGCCGCCTGGGACATGTACGACGGGGCGGCGCCTGCCGCCGGTCTCGTTGCCGGCATCGGTCGGGTCAGCGGCCAGGAATGCCTGATCGTCGCAAACGACGCCACCGTCAAGGGGGGCACCTACTTCCCCATCACCGTGAAGAAGCACCTGCGCGCCCAGGAGATTGCCGGGGAAAACCACCTCCCCAGCATCTACCTGGTCGACTCGGGGGGAGCCTTTCTCCCAATGCAGGACGAGGTGTTTCCTGATCGTGACCACTTCGGGCGCATCTTTTTCAACCAGGCCACCCTTTCGGCCCGAGGCATTCCGCAGATAGCCGTGGTGCTCGGCTCCTGCACCGCCGGCGGGGCCTATGTTCCGGCAATGGCCGATGAGAGCATCATCGTCAGAAACCAGGGTACCATCTTTCTCGGCGGCCCTCCGCTGGTCAAGGCGGCCACCGGCGAGGTGGTCACCGCCGAAGAACTTGGCGGGGCCGATGTCCACTGCCGCACTTCGGGAGTTACCGATTATTACGCGGAAAACGACAGCCACGCCCTGCATCTGGCCCGTCGGGCCGTACGCCATCTCAACCGCCAAAAACAGATGACGTTGAACTTGCGGGAGCCCAAGCCCCCCCTGTACGCGCCGGCCGAGATCTACGGGCTGGTACCCACCGATGTGCGAAAACCCTTCGATGTACGGGAAATTATCGCCCGCACCGTCGATGCCAGCGAGTTCGACGAATTCAAAAAACTCTACGGTTCCACTCTGGTCTGCGGTTTCGCCCATATCATGGGCTACCCGGTTGGGATCATCGCCAACAACGGCATCCTCTTTTCCGAATCGGCCCTCAAGGGGGTCCACTTCATACAGCTTTGCTGCCAGCGCGGCATCCCGCTGATCTTTCTGCAGAACATCACCGGCTTCATGGTCGGCAGCAAGTACGAGGCGGGGGGCATCGCCAAGGACGGCGCCAAGATGGTCGCCGCGGTGGCCTGCGCCCAGGTGCCGAAAATAACCCTGGTCATCGGCGGCAGTTTCGGCGCCGGCAACTACGCCATGTGCGGCCGCGCCTACGCACCGCGCTTTTTATGGATGTGGCCCAACGCCCGCATTTCGGTAATGGGCGGGGAACAGGCCGCCCACGTGCTGGCCCAGGTCAAGCGCGACGGCAAGGAAGCCCGGGGGGAGAGTTGGAGTGCCGAGGAGGAAGAAGCCTTCAAATCGCCGATACGCCAGCAGTACGAAGACCAGGGGCACCCTTACTACGCCAGCGCACGGCTCTGGGACGACGGCATCATCGACCCGGCCGATACCCGCATGGTGCTGGGACTGAGCCTGTCGGCCGCGCTTAACGCCCCGGTACCCGAGACGGACTTCGGGGTGTTCAGGATGTGATTGTTCCGAGGAAGGTTGTGCAATACCCCCTTTCAGTGCCGCCGACCGAAGGTCTTTTTAATCCGGATGATTGTGGACGACTGTTCGAGCGCAGCGAGTTTTCGTCCACATCCGGATTAAAAAGACCGTAGAGAGGGAACCCGACGAAGTCGGGCAAACGGTGGGGCGGCCTTCTTTGGGTTACTTTTCTTGGCCGTCAAGAAAGGTAACTCGCCTGGCGGGGCGAGTCCCGCCGGTTTTCTCGAATCATAACAAGGGTATTAACCATGACCCGTGACACCATCCTGACCCACATCGACCCTCTCGGCAGAGCGACCCTTACCCTGAACCGCCCCGAAGTGCATAACGCCTTTGACGACGCAATGATTGCGGCCATGACAAAGGCCCTGAAGCGCCTCGATGCGGATGACAACATCCGTGTGGTGCTGCTTTCGGCCCGCGGGAAGAACTTTTCGGCCGGGGCCGATCTGGGCTGGATGCGGCGCAGCGCCGATTATTCCTTCGAACAGAACCGCGACGACGCCCTGGCCCTGGCGGAGCTGATGAAGACCCTCGACCGCCTCTCCAAACCGACCATCGCCCAGGTACACGGTGCGGTCTACGGCGGGGGCGTCGGCCTGGTGGCCTGCTGCGATGTGGTGCTGGCCACCCCCAAAGCGAGCTTCTGTCTCTCGGAGGTCAAGCTCGGCCTGATCCCGGCGGTGATTTCCCCCTACGTGGTGGCAGCCATCGGACAGCGGGCAGCGCGGCGCTACTTCTTAACCGCCGAGCTCTTCAGCGCCGAGGAAGCCCTGCGCCTCGGACTGGTCCACGAGATTGTGGAGCAGGACGCCTTGCAGCTGCGGGGCGACCAGCTCAGCAGGCACCTTCTGGGCAACGCACCCCAAGCCATGGCCGAAGCCAAACAGCTGGTGAAAGAAGTGGCGAACTCGGTCATCGACGATGCTTTCATCGCCTTTACCGCCGGAAGAATTGCCGAAATCCGCGCCTCAAAAGAAGGGCGCGAAGGGCTCGGCGCCTTTCTTGAAAAACGCAAACCCTCATGGTCCAAGGAGTGAGATGTTCGACAAGATTCTGATCGCCAACCGCGGTGAAATCGCCTGCCGCGTTATCCGCACCGCCCGACGCCTCGGCATCGAAACGGTGGCGGTCTACTCCGATGCCGACGCCAATGCCCTGCACGTGGAGCTGGCCGACGAGGCCTTCCACATCGGCCCGGCTGCGGCGCTGGAGAGCTACCTGCGCGGCGACCGCATCATCGAGGTCGCCCGGCAATCCGGCGTTCGGGCCATTCACCCCGGTTACGGATTTCTCGCCGAAAATGCCGGGTTCGCCGAAGCCTGCCGCGAGGCGGGAATCGTCTTTATCGGCCCCTCGCCCGAAACGATCCGGGCCATGGGGGACAAAGCCGGGGCCAAACGCACCGTCGCCGAAGCCGGCGTCCCCCTGGTCCCCGGATTCCATGGTGAGGATCAAGGCTTCGAGTCGTTGACACGGGCCGCAGAGCGGATCGGCTATCCCCTGATCATCAAAGCCAGCGCAGGCGGTGGGGGCAAGGGGATGCGGGTGGTGCGCCAGGCCGAAGCCTTCAGCGAGGCGCTGGCCTCGGCCAGGCGTGAAGCGGCTTCGGCCTTCGGCAGCAACCGGATGCTGCTGGAAAAGTACCTTGACACGGCCCGCCACATCGAGGTGCAAATCTTCGGCGACACCCTCGGCAACGTGGTGCACCTCTTCGAACGCGACTGCTCGATCCAGCGTCGCCACCAGAAAGTCCTCGAGGAGTCGCCGGCACCCGGGCTGAGCCCTGAGCTTCGGGCCCAGCTTGGGGAGGCAGCGGTTGCCGCGGCAAAAGCGATCGACTACACCGGGGCCGGTACGGTCGAATTTCTGCTCGAGGCCGACGGGTCATTCTACTTCATGGAGATGAATACCCGCCTGCAGGTCGAGCACCCGGTCACCGAAATGGTTACCGGCCTCGACCTGGTCGAGTGGCAACTGCAGGTCGCGGCGGGCGCTCCCCTGCCCTGTCGCCAGGACATGTTGTCCACCAACGGGCACGCCATCGAGGCGCGGATCTACGCCGAGGACCCTTCCAGGGATTTTTTGCCGGCGACCGGAACCCTCACCCACCTGAGATTTCCAGAGCCGAAAGACCATCTGCGCATCGACACCGGCGTGCGCCGGGGCGATTCGGTATCCATCCATTACGATCCTCTGATTGCCAAACTGATTGTCTGGGGTCCCGACCGGGCACAGGCCCTGAAACGCCTTCGAAATGGGATCTCCGCCTTCCAGGTCGTTGGCTTGGCCACCAACCTCGGCTTCCTGGCCAGGGTCGCTGCCCACCCAGCCTACAGCGAGGGGGTTGCCGACACGGGGTTCATCCCTCGCCACCAGGCGGAGCTGCTTTCAAAGACTCCGGTCAATCTGGAAGAACTGCTGAGCCTTGCCAGCCTGGCCGAACTCCATTACCGGGATGAGGAAGCCGGGCGCCGGGCAGCACGCTCCGCCGACCCGTATTCCCCCTGGCACCAGAGTTGCGGTTGGCGCCTCAACGGAGAGAACGCCCGGATCTTGCGATTCATGGTCGATGCCGCCCCGGTTCGGGTCATCGCACGCCAGAACGGAGAACAGACCCTACTGGAGCTCCCCTCCGCGACCGTCAAAGCCCGGGCCGTTTTTTACGATGCAGGAGACATGTCTGTTGATCTTGACGGAAGGCGCCTTCGCGCCACGGCGGTTCGCCGGGATCATCAATGGACCATCATCACCGGGGCAGAAAGTCACTCCTTGGGCCTTGAGACCCCTTTCGCCCCGGTGATGCAAGACGACACAGGCGCGGGACGGCTGACCGCCCCCATGCCCGGCAAGATTATCCAGGTCCTTGTAAAGGAGGGGGAGATGGTGGAACGCGGCGCCCCCCTGATTATCCTCGAGGCGATGAAAATGGAAAACACCATCACCGCCCCCGCCAGGGGGGTGGTGAAACGGGTCCGCTTCTCCGGCGGCGACCAGGTCACCGAAGGTGAAGCCCTCCTCGAATTCGAAGCGAAGGAGGAGACTTGAGATGAGACTCCCAGCCAGGGTCAAGCTGGTCGAAGTCGGGCCGCGCGACGGACTGCAGAACGAACCCCACCCGGTGCCTGCCGTTATGAAGATCGCCCTGATCGAACGCCTGGCCGACAGCGGCCTGTCGGTCATCGAGGCCGGCAGCTTCGTCTCCCCCAAGGCTGTCCCACAGATGGCCGACAGCGGCGAAGTCCTCTTCAAGCTCCGCCCCCGCAAGGGGGTAAGCTACCCGGTGCTGGTCCCCAACATGAAAGGCCTAGAAACCGCCCTGGCCGCAGGAGCCCGAGAAATCGCCGTATTCGCCTCGGCCTCCGAGTCCTTCTCGCAAAAGAACCTGAACTGCTCCATCGAGGCGAGCCTGGAGCGTTTTGGGGAGGTCTGCTCCGAGGCCCACTCCCACAACCTGCCCATCCGCGGCTACGTCTCCTGCGCGCTCGGCTGCCCCTACGAGGGGACGGTCTCCCCGGCTGCGGTCACCCGGGTCGCCGAGGCTCTTCATCGCTTGGGCTGCTACGAGATATCTCTGGGAGACACCATCGGCACAGGTACCCCCGGGCAGGCCCGTGAACTGTTCTACACGGTGGCACAAGCGGTGCCGCACGAGCGCCTGGCCGGCCATTTCCACGACACCTGCGGCCAGGCGCTGGCCAACATCCTTGCCGTCATGGATTGCGGCATCACCATCTTCGACAGTTCGGTGGCCGGTCTCGGCGGCTGTCCCTTCGCACCGGGCGCCACGGGCAATGTCGCAAGCGAAGACCTTCTCTACATGCTCGACGGCCTGGGGATCGAAACCGGGGTGAACCTGGCGGCCCTCATCGAGGCTGGCAACGCCATCTGTGCCCACCTCGGCCGGCCGACGGGATCGAAGGTAGCAAGGGCACGGGCTATGAAAAAAACGTTCAAGAATCCAATAATTTGTTAAGCAGCCCACCCTACCTCACTTGAGAGAGCGAAGCGAACGGGCGTTAATACAGATTTTTAACTATTTCCATTACATAACCACAGCCTCCCCCGCCTGAGAAATGGAGGTTTCACATGACCAAGCCTCTCTGGACCCCCACGCCGCAACAGGTCGAACAGACCAACATGATGCGGTTTATCCGCTACGTCAACGACCTGCACGGTTTGAACCTGAAAAGCTACGACCAGCTTTACGACTGGTCGATCACCCGCATTCCCGACTTCTGGGAAACCCTCTGGAAGTTTACCGATATTATTCATTCCGCCCCCTACAGCACGGTGCTGGGCAAACCGCTCATGCCCGGGGCAAAATGGTTTGCCGGGGCCCGTCTCAACTTTGCCGAGAACCTGCTGCGTTTCCGCGATGAAAAGACCGCCTTGATTGCCGTGCGCGAAGGGGGCAGGGTCGCAGAAACGCTCAGCTACTCCGAGCTCTTTTTCCGGGTGGCGAAGATCGCCCATTTTTTCAAAGAAGCCGGGATCGCAGACGGCGACCGGGTCGCAGGATTCGTTCCGAATACCCCCGAGGCGGTCATTGCGATGTTGGCTGCGACGAGTCTGGGCGCCAGCTGGTCCTCCTGCAGCCCCGACTTCGGCTTCAAGGGAGTGATGGACCGCTTCGGGCAGATCGGGCCCAAAATCCTCATCGCCGCAGACGGCTACAGCTACAACGGGAAATCCATCGACACCATGAACCGAATCGCTCAGGTGCTCGATGCAACCCCGAGCATCGAGAAGCTGGTGGTCATCCCCTTCCAGAACCACGCCCCCGACCTCTCCCGGTTCGGAGCCAAAGCCCTGCTGTGGCGAAAGGCCCTTGACAACGAGGCCGACTCCATTCCTTTCGCCCAGCTCCCCTTCGACCACCCGGCCTACCTCCTCTATTCTTCCGGGACCACCGGGGTGCCCAAGTGCATGGTCCACGGAGCCGGCGGCACCCTGCTGCAGCACGCCAAGGAACTGCTGCTGCACACCGACCTCAAACGCAACGACGTGGTCTTCTACTTCACCACCTGCGGCTGGATGATGTGGAACTGGCTGGTCAGCGCCCTCTTTACCGGCTCGACCCTGGTCCTCTACGACGGCAGTCCAGCCTGGCCAGACGCCCGGGCGCTGTGGAAGATGGCCGCAGAACTCGGCATCAGCGTCTTCGGCACCAGCGCCAAGTTCATCGACCTGTGCCGCAAGAGCGGCATTCAGCCGGGCAGCGACTTCGACCTCTCCCGGCTGCGGGCGGTCCTCTCTACCGGTTCCCCCCTCTCGGTCGACGGCTTCGAATGGGTCTACCGCGAGGTCAAGGCCAATCTTCAGCTCGCCTCCATCTGCGGCGGCACCGATCTGGTCTCCTGCTTTATCCTCGGCGAGCCGACCAGTCCTGTCTATGCCGGGGAGATCCAGAAGCGCGGGCTGGGAATGAAGGTTGAAGCCTGGTCGAAAGACGGTCATCCGCTGGTCGGAGAAAAGGGGGAGCTGGTCTGCACCGCCCCCTTCCCCTCCATGCCCGTCGTTTTCTGGGATGACCCGGACGGCAGCAAATACCTCGATGCCTATTTCCGTCACTTCGATGGAGCCTGGCGGCATGGAGACTTTATCGAAATTACCAAGAGGGGTGGCATCATCGTCTACGGCCGCTCCGACGCTACCCTCAACCCCGGGGGGGTGCGCATCGGAACCGCGGAAATCTATCGGCAGGTGGAAGCGTTGGAGGTGGTGGAGGATTCGCTGGTGGTGGGGCAGAGATGGCAGGAAGACGTGCGGGTGATCCTGTTCGTGGTGCTGCGCAAAGGGATTGTCCTCGACCAGAACCTGATCGATCAAGTCAAAGCGGAGATCCGCCGCAACACCACGCCCAGGCATGTTCCGGCGAAGGTAATCTCCGTGCCGGCCATCCCCTACACCATAAACGGAAAAAAGGTCGAGATCGCCGTTACCAAGACCATCCACGATGAGGAGGTGAAAAACAAGGACGCCCTGGCCAACCCGGAGGCGCTGGACTTTTACCGGGACCTGGAGGAACTCAAAACCTGAAGCAAAGGCTTGTGATGGAGGATATTTCCTGCAAACTGCACCACAGGGACTAAAGTGGCTGCACACCAGACCATGGTGGCGGCCTTCCCTTTGCCGCAGAAGATCGCAAGGCTTTCCAGCAAATGAACGCCAGCCTGGAATAAAAGGGAAGTTACCGGCCAGAGACCGGAGTTAAAAGCGTATTCTGCCGCTCTGCCGTTTGACAAACATCTAATTTGAACTAAGCTAAATTCGTGTGAACAGATCTATGAAGTATTTCATTGAAAAAATCAACGCCAGAGATGCGCTTTTAATGGGGGTCAATCATGGGCATTCTAGAAACCATTTTCACCTTGATATTCCTTGTTGTCGCCGTTTTTGTTGGCCTGATACCTTTTGAAATCATCGCCAAGTTTTCAGAAATGAGGGACAGGGCAAAAACGAAGACCCCCACCAAATAAAACCACGGCAATCAGCAGGTGACCTGCAAACGACAGCCGTCAGGACACCTTTTATATCCTCAATCCTCCACAGCCTGAGCGATCTGTTCTGCCTGGAGCAAACGGGCGTGTCGCTCAGCTCTGGGCAACTTTCCGATCTCCGCAACATTACGGTAAAAAACAGGAAAATCTCCCGCCGCCTCAGAGAGGATGCGCTTGAAGGAAGGCACAAGCTCGTAATAGGTGCTCACCGAGGCGAGTCTCGCGTTATTGAGCCCCTCCATAAGATGGTCGAACCTGCCATCTCCACCCCAACTTTCCTTGAGCATGTCATAACTCTTGCGGGCCCTTGCAAATGCCTCGCGCTTGTCTCGACGCATCACCTCGGGCGCACCACCGCTTGCATAGATTTCTGCCAGTTCTTCCCGTACGCGTGCAAGAAGAGCCAGAAACTTCATCTTTTGAATGAACTGCCGACGGTAAGACTCGACCTGGTCGGAACGCCCCTGCGACTTAAGCCAGCGGTAAACCCCCTCTATTTCAACCGCTGTGGCAAAGGCCTCATTGAACTGGCTGTCATCCTGCACATAAAGCTGCTGATGGGCCAACTCATGAAAAATCATTCCCGCCAGGTAGGGCTCGGGTCGGTTGAGAAAGGTGTTGAGGACCGGATCATCGAACCAGTTCAGGGTCGAGTAGGCGGGGACCCCGTAGAGGTAGACCTCGTCTCCATTTTCCTGCAGTGTGGCGGCAAAGGCCTCTGCCTGCTCCCGCTTGAAATAACCGCGGTAAGAGACGCAGCCGGCTACGGGGAAGCACCATTGCCGGGGCGAGAGAGAGAATTCGGCGGCACCCACAACGTTCCACACCACGTACGGTCTGCCAAGATCGCCGTAACTGCGGTAACTGTCATTTTCAGGAAGACCGAGCTCTGCGCTGGCAAAATCCCGAATGGCCTGAACCGCCTTCAGTTCCTCCTTGAGATCGGACGGGACATCGGGGTCAACCAGCATTTTTTTAATCGGCGTACACCTGGCCAAAACATCAAAATGACCGCTCGCGCACTGGGCGTAGTAGCCGATATCACCGCAGCCACCTACCAGGGCTGTAACCAACAGAAGGCAAAGCGGCCCTCCCAGTCTTAACCCTGCCCACAGTCGATTTTTTATTGCCATCACCTGCCCCGCTGTCTATTGGCCTTATCGTCCCACAGGTTGCACCAGACACTACGTTTCAGCATAACGCCACCTTTGTTCTCCAGTCAACTTCACGACCATCATAAAGGGCGGCATTAGCCGCCCCTTTATGATGAAAAATGTTTTTTCCCCTTCCTGTTGTTAGAACCTGTAGCCGTACCTCAGACCAAGGGTGTCCAGCCCTTCATTGGGTTCGGCAAGGTAGCCGTTGGAGATATGATCGAAGGCGATACCCGATCTCAAGCGGAATGCGGAAAAGAAGCCTGGAACCGAGTTCCTTCTTGTCCCTTTCACGCGTTTCCAATTCGCCGTCATGTACTGCGGCACCCAGCCCCAGGTTGAGGAAAATACCGGACTGAAATTCATGTTCCCAGAGCAACCCTCCGTAGACCTTACTGGTATCCCCGCTATCGTTGATAACGATGCCAAAATTGGGGCGCAACGTTCCAGAAAACAGGGCCGTACTCGGACGACCGAAAATGACTTCGGCATTATAGTCGATACCGCTTTCCTCTCGGAAATGGCTCCAAAGGTTATCTACGTCGTGCCCGAGCACCCCTAAACGAATTTCAGAAATCCACTTATCCTCTTCCTGGCCCATCACCGCTTCCGGATTGAGGGCTGAAATGGCCGTTAATACGCAAAAAAACCACCCCGCAAGGCATATTCCCCTTTGATGTATTCGCATGTTTTTCACCTCTCCCTTCTACCGGGTATCCAAAGTATTAGCTCACATTATAACAATCTCTTTGCAAGAGCATAGCAACCTCCCTGGGAATACTTTCACAAAAGTGGGATTCTTCTGGTTTGAAGTCATTACCTTTGATCGGCCCTGGTCATTCTTTGCACCCTCTCCGTACATTTTTTGCCGGGAGTCAAGTTCCCACACAACTCTGGCCAAGCCCCAAAAACTAAAGACTACCTGTCATTTCGGCCACTTGACAACATCCCCCAAAGGTGGCACAGCGTTTGCCTTTATCTAAAACAAAACCACCTTCAAAGGAGCCCCACAATGAAAGTAATCAAGCGATGGACGACAGGCCTTTTCTCGCAAGTCGACTGGATGATCAGCCAGGTAGAAAACCAGGAAGCCCTGGTCAACAGCGCCCTGCGCGAAGCACAAAAAGCGGCTGCGCAAGCCAAGGTTCAACTCGGCCGGGTGCGTCAGGATGGCCAGCGCTTACGCCAGCGCCTGCAGGAAGAAAACGAATCGGCAACCCGCTGGCGCGAACGTGCAGCCAAGTACGCCCAACAAGACGAAAGCAAAGCCATGGAATGCCTGCGCCGCAGCAAAAGATCGGAAAAACTTGCATCCCAATTGCAGCAACGATTGACGGAACATGAACACATGGAGAAGCTTCTGGCCAAAGATGTTCGAAAAATGGAGGACCAGATAAGCGAACTTGTGGAAAAACGCAACCTGATGCGCACCCGGCAATCGAGAGCCGAAGCAGTCACCAGCATTCAGGGAAGTACTGAAACGATGAGCGGCGAACTCAATGACGTGTTCGAGCGTTGGGAGACCCGGGTCACTGAAAAAGAATTGGGAGCACAGTGCAGCATGAACATCGATCCATTCGAAGAATCATTCACTTCGGCCGAGGACGAAGAACAGCTTCGGGAAGAACTGAGACGATTAACAGGGGAGCAATAGTCCAACTATTTTTACACTCTGCAAGGAGAATGAATCATGAACGAACAGAATCTGCCTGAATTCATATTTCCCGATGATCTCCTGCCAAAAGAGACCAGCGAGCCGGTGGCCAAAACGTCCTCGGGTGATCAAAGCACCCTTATGCTTCAAATTTTGCGCGCCTTGGGAGCGATCATCATCGTCGCCGCCGCATCGATCTTTCTTTTCCAGCACTGGGGTGTGGGAAGCGACGTCCAACGCTACCTGCTGCTTCTGGCATTTACCGGAATTCTTTCGGTGGGCGGGTTCTTCTGCGCCTTGCAGTTAAAGGAGAGCAAGGGGGCCCGGACACTGCTGGGGCTGACCCTGGCGGTAACACCGGTTAACTTTGCCGTTCTGGGAGGCCTGATCTATTCCCGATTTTCCTGGGACGACGCCTTTCTCAGCGTACCAGGCTATGCCACTTGGGTGGCCCCAAGCCCAACGTCCGCCTTGTTGACCGCCGCAGGGGCCCTGCTTGTTTTGGCTCCTTTGTGCTACCTGTCCTTTTTAAGCCTGGCCCGCCATCAGGCCAAGCTCCTTGCCGGGGGGTTCTTCCTGAGCAACCTCGCTCTGCTCTTTCCCAGCCGGCAACCGAACTGGATCGGGGTAATGGCCGCGCTGCTGGTCATCGGCCTGACCTGTTTCGAAGTCCGCCGCTTCGCAAAAGAGGCCTCTCTCAAAACCTTCGAAGGCCGATTCTCCCGCCTCCTGTTGTGGGTGCCGCCTGCAATGTTGATCGGTCGCACCTTCCACCTTTACGCCCCAACCCAGTTATTTACCGCCTGCCTGCTCGCAGCCTCTGCGATACTCGGCTTCGTCTTTCTGCCGCCCCTGGCCAGGAAAGACAGTACAAAACGCCTACTGCAGGGGCTTAGCATGGTCCCGGCATCCTGCTCCCTGATAAGCCTGGCCGACCTGTTTTACAGAGCATTCTCCCTGAGCAGCCAATGGACCATTCCCCTGTGCACCCTGCCCACCGCAGTCTTACTGGTAGCAGCCTCCTGGTACGCCATCGGCAGCGGGACCGGATACCGCCGCGCAGCGGCTTTGATCGCACTTGCCGGAACCTCGGTCAACCTGCTCATCTTCCCCGGTCTGACCTCTTCGCTGGTCTGCCTGATCACCGCCCTCGCCATTCTGATCTGCGGGTTCATGGTGGAACAGAAAATCATGTTCTTCTCCGGGGCGGCCGGGGTCATCTTCGGGCTTGGCTATCATCTCAAATACGCACTCAATCTCTATTCCTTGCTCAACTGGGGAAGCCTGGCTGTTATCGGCATGGCGATTATCATCTTCGCCTCCCTGCTCGAAAGGCACCAGGAGCAGCTGCGTGAGCGAATCAGGCAATTTCGCAGCCGCCTTCAGCACTGGAGTCATTGAGCCCAAATCCGCGGGATCTTGCCGGCAAATGGCGCAAGTCACTGACCAGCCAAAGGTTTCAAAAAATCTGAGGTGGACCCATCGGTTCGTCGGTGATTTTTTGAAACCTTTTTTCAGGCCAAGCGCTTTCTCTCTTTATCCGTCCTGGATTCGTGAATCCGTGTTGAATCGGGCACAGCGCATTGATTGAAATTTGGTATGTTTATATTAGACCTGAATCCATGAGTTCTGACCGGGCAATAGCGCAAATCATTAACCTGCCTAAGTGTTCAAAAAATCAACGACGAACCTAAGAGTGCGACTCAGGTTTTTTGAAACACTTTTTCAGGCCAAGTACTTACACTCTTTTCCCGGCCCCCACTCACGGAAACAAGTCAGAGATTGTCCTTCCAGTCGGAGGCAAAGAATGATGATTCCGGTAATGTTGAAAAACGGCGATGACGAAATCGTATTTCCCAAGGTTCTTGACGAATTGCTCGATTCCGGCCAGGTGATGTTTTTCAAACGCTCAGGCAGCTGGGTGGTCGTCGGACGCGATCCCGTCAGAGGAACCAAGCAGTCTGGCTACAAAGGAAAGGAGCGGCGCATACATCACACCAAGAACCTGTTGCATTAAAAAGGCGCCATGACCCGAGGGTCATGGCGCCTTTATGCGTCAGTATGTGAAGAGATTACATCCTCTCAAGGGTCTCAATTCCAAGCAGCCCCAGCCCTTGCCTGAGGGTTTTGGCCGTCAAAAGAGCCAGCTTCAAGCGGCTCTGCTTGGTGGCATCGTCCTCGCAATTGAGAATCGGGCAACTCTGGTAGAAGCTGGAGAAAACCCCTGCCAGCTCATAGAGGTACCCACAGAGGAAGTGGGGGCACCCCTTGACGGCGACCGTGTTGACGATTTCACCAAACTGGGCCAGCTTGCCGGCCAGGTCTTTTTCGACCTCTTCACCAAAGAGAACATCGCCACTGAGTTCCTCTTTCCCAATTTCGGCCTTGCGGAAAATGCTGGCCACCCGGGTATAGGCGTAGAGGAGGTAGGGAGCGGTGTTCCCCTCGAAGCTGAGCATATTGTCGAAGCTGAAGACGTAGTC
The DNA here is from genome assembly GCA_945787285.1 of uncultured Desulfuromonadales bacterium. Lineage (GTDB taxonomy): Bacteria > Desulfobacterota > Desulfuromonadia > Desulfuromonadales > Trichloromonadaceae > CALZIC01. The sequence continues at coordinate 4,345 of CALZIC010000022.1, read as the reverse complement.
GCTGGTGCGGTTTTTCGACAGATCGGCGTACTTGACCGAAGCGATGCCGACCACCCGGCCGATGTTGCGCAGTTCTTGCTCGGGCATGTCGGTGTTCTTTTCCCTGACCAGCGCGTAAGCGCGGGCCTCGGCTTCATCGAGCAGGTCGGCGAGCTTGGCGACCCCGCCTGAACGCGTCTTGAATGGCTTGCCGTCTTCGCCCATGACGGTTCCGAAAGCCATGTGCTCGAGACGGGTTTCCTCCTTGGCGAAACCGGCCTTCCTGGCTACGGCGAACATCTGCTTGAAATGCAGCGATTGCCGGTGGTCGACGAAATAGAGGATGCGATCAGCCTCAAGAACCTTCTGACGATGTCGCACAGCGGCCAGGTCGGTGGTGGCGTAGAGATAGCCTCCGTCCTTTTTCTGTACGATCAGCGGCAGAGGCTCATCGTCCTGCCCTTTGAATTCGTCGAGAAAAACGCACTGCGCGCCCTGGTCTTCGGTCAGCATGCCGGCCGCTTTGAGGTCTTCAACAACCTTGGACAAATCGTCGTTGTAGGCGCTTTCACCGACCACGTCCTCGCGGGTCAAGGCCACGTTGAGGCGGTCGTAGAGCTCCTGGCAGTGGTTAAGGGAAATGTCGAGAAACTCGCGCCAGAGCTGGTTGCAGTAGGCATCCCCGCCCTGCAGCTCGACAACCAGCTGACGGGAACGGTCTGCAAACGCTTCGGAGGCGTCGAAGCGCCCCTTGGCCTCACGATAGAAAGACTCCAGGTCGGAGAGCTGCATGCTGATCTCGCCCCCCTCCTTGCGCACCTCTTCCATGTGAGCGAGCAGCATACCGAACTGGGTGCCCCAGTCGCCGACGTGGTTGTGGCGAATAACCTTGTGACCTAGAAAATCGAGGGTGCGGGAGACGGCGTCGCCGATAATCGTTGAGCGCAGGTGACCGACGTGCATCTCCTTGGCCAGGTTTGGGGAAGAATAGTCGACCACGATGGTCTGGGGCTCGGCCACGACGGGGACCGCCAGGCGAGGGTCTGCCAGAGCGGCATCGACCTGTTCAGCCAGCCAGTTGGGGTTGAGGAAGAAGTTGATAAAACCGGGTCCAGCGATGTCGACCTTGAACACCAGGCTCGACTCAGGTAGATTTTCAATGATCTCGGCGGCAAGCTGACGTGGGTTCTTTTTGGCCAGCTTCGACGAAACCAAGGCGAGGTTGGTGGCCAGGTCGCCATGTTCCTTGTCACGGGTACGCTCGATCTGTATCGACGGCTCGGCATCGGCCGGGAGCACCCCTTTGGCTTTCAACGATTCGACAGCCTGCTCGAGCAGGCGAACAAGACTTTCTTTCATGGCTGTTACCTCTTTCCTCTCTTGCCCTCATTCCTAAAGTGGCGAGGTCAGGAAGACATCAAAATCTGAATTTATAGAAACCATAGCGTTGTTCACACAACAAAAAAGGGAGCGACTCTCGTCACTCCCCTTTTTTGTTGTTGGTCGGGGCGAGAGGATTTGAACCTCCGACCCCCTGCACCCCATGCAGGTGCGCTACCAGGCTGCGCTACGCCCCGTCAATCAACGAGGCCGGATTATCTGCGATTTGCCGGCCATTGTCAATACTAATTTGGCCCAGGAATCGAAAATATTTCAAGGCCAAAACACCAATGCCTTTATGGTGATTGTAATTCTATAGCTTCCGCTTGTCGATCACCCGCTTGGCCTTGCCTTCATGGCGCGGCATGGAGGACGGTTCGACAAGCTTGACCTTGGCCCCTACCCCGAGAGTCGACAGCAGACGCTTTTCAACCATATCGACAAAAGCGCGCTGCTTCTTCATCTCATCAAAGAAGATATTCTCGTTAACCTCGACCTGAACCTCGAGGGTGTCCATGGTACCGGCCCGATCGACGATCAGCTGGTAATGGGGCTCGCATCCCTCGACCTGGAAAAGGACTTCCTCGATCTGGGTGGGGAATACATTCACCCCCTTAATAATCAGCATGTCGTCCGAACGGCCCCTGGTCTTTTCCATACGGACGATGGTGCGGCCGCACTCGCAAGTATCGTAATGCAGCCGGGTGATGTCCCGGGTGCGGTAGCGGATGACCGGGAAGGCCTCTTTAGACAGGCTGGTGATGACCAGCTCACCGACCGAGCCGCGGGGGAGCACTTCGCCCGTTTCCGGATCGATGATTTCGGGGAGAAAATGATCCTCGAAAATGTGCATGCCGCAGCGGTGCAGGCATTCTCCGGCGACGCCCGGCCCCATGACCTCGGAGAGCCCGAAATTATCGGTGGCAATGATGCCGAGACGGGTTTCGATTTCCCGCCGCATCTCTTCGCTCCAGGGTTCGCCACCGAAAAGGCCGAAACGCAGGGAGAGAGAATCGGAGCTGATGCCGAGCTTCTCCATGCGGTCGGCCAGGGTCAGGGCGTAGGACGGGGTGCAGACCAGGGCACTGGAGCGGTAGTCCTGCATGATCATCAGCTGTTTTTCGGTGTTGCCGCTGGAGATCGGGATGACCGATGCGCCGATGCGCTCGGCCCCGTAATGCAGCCCGAAGGCCCCGGTAAACAAGCCGTAACCGAAGGCGATATGAACGATATCGTCGGCGGTGACCCCGGCGGCTGTCATAAAACGTCCCGCCAGTTCGGACCAGATCTGCAGATCGTTGCGTGAGTAGCCGACCACAGTCGGCTTGCCGGTGGTGCCGGAAGAGGAGTGGATACGGACCACTTCGCGCATCGGCACCGCAAACATGCCATAAGGGTAGTTCAGGCGCAGATCTTCTTTTACGGTAAAGGGGAGCTTGGCGACATCGTCCAGGGTTCGGATGTCTTCGGGAACCAACCCGACCTCCTTGAACTTGTTCTGGTAGCACGGAACATTGTCGTAGACCCGCCGGACCGTCTGCTGCAGCCTTTGAAGCTGAAGAGCTTCGAGTTGCGGACGGGGCATGCATTCATGCTCGGCATCCCAGATGCGGCCTTCGAAGTCTCCCATAGCCTTAACCCCGATTCTAGAAATAGACATTTAAACACCTGTTTATGCGAAGGTTCGATTTGCACATTACATGTTGCAAATCCGCTCACCCGTGAGAACTGAAATGCCGTCTGCGGTGAGAACCTGGATCGCTTCCTCGGGATTGTCGAAGCGGAAAATGATGACGGCGTTGCCGCCGCAGCGCTCGACAAAGGCGTACATGTATTCAACGTTGACCTGGCCGCGGTCGAGAATCTCGAGGATGCTGGAGAGCCCGCCGGGACAATCGGGCACCTCGACAGCGACGACATCGGTCTTGCTGACGGTGAAGCCCTTATCCTTAAGCACCTGTTTGGCCTGATCGGCCTTGTTGACGATCAGGCGCAGGATGCCGAAATCGGACGTGTCGGCCAACGACAGGGCGCGGATATTGACTCCCGCCTCGCCGAGAGTACGGGTCACTTCGGCCAGTCGCCCCGACTTGTTTTCGATAAATATGGAAATCTGCTCGACTTTCATGCTACCCCCTGGGTGATCCGCGGTGAACTAGGGTTCCTTGCGCTTGTCGATAACGCGCTTGGCCTTACCTTCACTACGGGCAATGGTTTTGGGTTCGACAAGACGAACTTTACAGGTGACGCCGAGTAATTCTTTGATCTCTTTACGGATTCTGCCGGAAAGCTCCTGCAGCACCTTGACCTCATCGGAGAAGGTCTGTTCGTTGACCTCCACCTGCACCTCGAGGGTATCGAGGTTTTCTTCGCGGTCGACAATGAGCTGGTAATGCGGCTCGACCCCTTCGACGTTGATCAGCACGCTTTCGATCTGCGACGGGAAGACATTGACCCCACGAATGATCAGCATGTCGTCGCTGCGCCCGCTCATGCGCTCCAGACGCACATGGGTGCGTCCGCAGATGCACGGCTCGGGGATCAGTCGGGTGATGTCCCGGGTCCGGTAGCGGATCATCGGGATACCTTCCTTGGTGATGGTGGTGATAACGAGTTCACCCTTCTCACCCATCGGCAAAACCTCCCCGGTGGCTGGATCGATGATTTCGGGGATGAAATGATCTTCCCAGATATGCAGCCCCTTTTGCGCCTCGATGCATTCGATGGCCACCCCGGGTCCGAGAATCTCGGAGAGACCGTAGATGTCGATCGCCTTGAGATTAAGCTTATCCTCGATCTCGCTGCGAATCTCCTCGCTCCAGGGCTCGGCTCCGAAAATACCGACCTTGAGTTTGAGCGATTTGAAATCGATCCCCTCTTCAGCGGCCACCTCAGCCAGGTAGAGGCTGTACGAGGGGGTGCAGGTCAACACGGTCGAGCCGAAGTCCTGCATGATCATCAGCTGCTTCTTGGTATTGCCCCCGGA
>CALZIC010000021.1 GCA_945787285.1 uncultured Desulfuromonadales bacterium | reverse complement strand
GGCTACCTGTGTATCAGTATCGGCATGGAGCAGGCCGAAGACAGCACCCAGCGCGGCGTCGCCGGCATCGTAGCAATCATACTGGCGACCTATGGCGCAGCCTGGGGGCTTGGCGCCGGGGTCGTTCTCTACCTGCTGGTGGAGAGACAGACTCTGCTTAAAAAAGAACCCGCCCTTTGTCCGCAGGGACTGCAGGCCGAAGGCTCTGAGGCCAGCTGAGAGTAAATAGAGCTATTTTCGTCCATGCACTGACATGAGCAGCTCAGATCTGCAGCGTGGCCGGCCGTTTTCAGGCCGGCCACGCATTTTTTTTTGAAAGCCCACAAGAAGACCGCATCGAGAGAAATGGTGGATATTTAAAGACGAACCCCGACCTGAACCCCTTGATTCATCCGGTCCGTGAATTTTACCTGTCCGCCGGTATCTTTTATTCGTGGAAAGGTGTATTATGGAGATTGTACGCTCACTCACACCCCCCCCTCGCAAACCACCACTACCGCCCTGCACCCCGTACGGAGATGACGTTACGGAGTAAAGAGCCAAAACGAACGTCCCAGATTTTCCAGACACGTCATTTGTCAAGCCTGCCCCGTAGATTCCAGCGATCTCCCTGGTTTTTATTGGCCATATCTTGGCTAGCCCCAAGCAAGGGAGTACCGCTATGCAAAGCACCACGCTTTCGGCCGGCGACCCGATCGAAGCCCGCTGCACTAAATGCCGCAAAAATACCGACCACATCATCGTCACAATGGCCGAAGAGAGCCCTGTTAAGGTGCAATGCAATGCCTGCAGCCGTCAACACAAGTACCGGCCACCCACCGCAGCAAAAAAACCAGCAGTTAGAAAAGCGGCTCTGAACAAAGACGCCGAGCGTAAAGAATGGGAAGACCTGCGCCCAAGCATGAACAGCGACAAGGCGACGGACTACTCCATGACAGATCCTTACAAGGTCAAGGCCCTGATAAACCACCCGGTATTCGGCCTCGGTCTTGTGCAGCGCGTGGTCGGCCCGCAAAAGGTCGAGGTTCTCTTTGAGGACGGCAAGAAAACGATGCGCTGTAAATAGTGCCCATCATCGGTTTTCTGCTAAGGGCAAAATCACCCAACCCGGCCCGGCGATCTGCACCACAGGGCGGGGATCGATTCGATGCGGGATTGACCGGAAACACAGTGAAAAGAGACGAAGATGAATATTTGCGTTTTATGTGAAGAGCAATCGAAGAAATCGCGCAATGGAAAACCGCATGACCATTTAATCAAAGTTGATGATGTGCGCATTTTCAAAGGGAATAATCCCCGAGGCTTCGAGGAGCAGGACTACCAGTGCCTGACATGCAAATCAAAGTTTACCCAGAGCACCGATAAAAAAGACCTGGCATGGACTCTATGGCAGGGGTAACTGCACATCAGCTAAGGTGCGTTAAAAAGGGGCAGGCTACTTTGTAGCCTGCCCCTTTTCTTATGCGCCCCCTAAGGCCAGGAATTCTTTTAGCCAGCCATCAAAGCGATCTCTTGGCCCCTTGGATAATATCCGACCGAACTTATCCGGGTCGTAGAGGTACAGGCAGTGACGAATCGCGGTGTAGGGACTGAAGGTGTTTTCAGGATTTTCCACCATGAAATCATCGCGATAATCTCTGACGGTTTTTAAATTCTCAATCAAGCTTTTGTGGAGATCCGATCTTTTAAAGTCATTGTCCAGTTTCAGTATGTCCTGTACAAAGTTGTCGACCTTGTAGTCTTCGAAATCGAAATCCTTGAAGAAATGGCCCGCGACACGCAGAAAGTTGAAGGCATTGACGGTTTTTCCGCTGACCGCCGTCGCGGCTTCACCGGCGGCCTCACCATTGTCTGCCTGTGAATCGCTGACCGGATCGACCGTCGCCTGCTGCAATAGTTCCATGGTGGCGTTGCGGATTTCCTTGAATTCCCGGTCGGCCAGCTCAAACAGGGCGGAGAGAACATTGATCCGACGCTTGAGATCATTCGGTATCGATTTCTTGTACTTGATTTTGTGGTCCAGCACACTCCAGGCATCCTGTATCAAGGAGCGGATCTGCACCTCGAAAGAAAGTTCCGCAAACGCCTGGAATTTGGGCAGGCAAGCCATCTCGTCGCGAAGCTCCAGGTCCATGTGCAGCCCCTTGTAGCCCAACAAATCCTCGGTACTCTCTATGGCCGCGATCTTGTCGGTGACATCGATGATATGGAAGTGTTTCTTCAGCACCTCGGAGACCACGGCGACCTGGTCCTCATAGAGACAGACGATGCGAATGCCGATCAGGTCGGAGAGACAGTCCTTGATCTCGTAGGGTTGCTCGTCGGCTTCGAATTTGCTCTGGTATTTACGATGAAACTTTTTGATGCACTCCTCTTTGTCCTTGATCCTCCCCTCGATTTTCGTGACCTCGCCGACATTCGACTGCCTTATCAGGGTATTTATGGTGCGGATATAGGCATTCTTAGCCTCTTCGAAGAGGTGCCTGTTTTTGTCGTAATGCTTTCTGAAAGTTCGTTTTTCAAGTTCAAAATCGAGAGAGGCCAAAGGTGAATCCTTCCTGATATCCGCATCCTGATTCGGTGACGGGAGAGGTGCAATGTATGAGGACAAAAACACACAAAATAACGTTATGGTTGACGGATCAGGCAAAGCCCTCTGCGGAACAAACCGGTAAAGCGACAGAAAATCGGCCAGGTGCCAACAAACGCACCATTTAAGTATAATGGATAACGCGGGAAGTTGGATATCAACAAGATTGCGGGAAAACAGGAGGGGGAATTGCAGAGATTCGGGGAGGGGGACTTCTGCCCGTTGCGAAAGAGTCCAAGCAGCGGCCTATTTAAACTCCGGAAGAGCTGCGCACGTTGAAAAGGGGCACACGAGTCGAAAAGACAGGAGCTCTTCAGGTAGACACCCACCTATGCGGCCACAGGTGGATTCCAGCGCATATCAGACCCGGGTCAGTCTCACCCAATCTGGAGAAACGAAGAAAAATCGGGGATTTTGCATAGCCTGTGTATCCAGGGGGGAATCGAGATGAATTTTTTACCCCTTATTCCTCCTCCGGGGATTCCTCGGGACTCTCCTCGGCCTCCTCTTGTTTGCGTTTTTTCTTTTCTTCCTTTTTGGCTTTCTTGGCGAGTTCCTTTTGGCGCTTTTCATAACCGTAATTCGGTTTTCTGGCCATCTGATTATCCTTTTAGGCTGGTGTTTCACCCTCATTCAGGCTTGCAGAGAGCAACAAGTTGCGCGGGCGACCTGACAGTGAGAAAAAAGAGCCCCGCGAAAATTCGCGGGGCTCCTTTGCGAATATATGCAAAATTTTACTTAAATTCTGCGCACGTTCGCCGACTGGGGGCCTTTCTGGCCCTGGGTGACCTCAAAACTTACACGGTCGCCCTCGGCGAGAGATTTAAAACCATCGCCTTGGATTTCGGAGAAATGGACAAACACATCAGGTCCATTGTCCTGCTCGATAAAACCAAAACCCTTTGCGTCGTTAAACCACTTCACGGTACCTTCTGCCATTTTTTCTCTCCATGGTCCCCTGTGGGAACCTTTTTTGTTGTGCAAATCCCAATCGCCCAAAAACTAAAAAACACACGCCCAAGTGGGCCTGTGTTTTTGATCCAAGTTGACACCTTGTCAATCTGGTGAGCGACAAAAAACTTACACAAACTTGCTTAAGTGACACCACACTAACATGGTAGGCTCTTGTAAAGCAAGATCTAAATACGGATTCATTCTGGGACGGACCAAAGCCCCCCCCTGAAAAACGGCCAAGACCCCGTTATTAAAACTTTTAAGCGGCTAATAGACCGATTTCGACCTAAAAAACAGGGGTTCCCTGGAACACCGAACCGGGTACGCCCCGGTTTTCTTGCTGAAATGACGCTTTGAATGTTGTAGCTATGGCGTCTTCCGATCGAGGCTCCGATATTGAATCGCCTCAGCCAGGTGCGGCTGCCGGATGGTTTCGCTTCCGGCCAGATCGGCGATGGTGCGGGCGACCTTGAGGATGCGGGTGTAGGAACGGGCCGAGAGGCCCAGCCGGTCGGTAACCATCTCCAGCAGCCTCTGTCCCTCGTCATCGACACTGCAGAACTTGCGGATGTGCCGTGCCTGCATACCGGCGTTGGCGTGGATGCCGTACTTCTGTAGGCGCTCGCGCTGCACCTGGCGGGCCTTCTCGACCCGGGCGCGGATCGCCTCGGAGGGTTCGGCGTCGACCGGGTCGGAGAGGTCTTTGTGAAGCACGCGCGGCACCTCGACATGCAGGTCGATGCGATCGAGCAGGGGGCCTGAGATGCGGGTGCGGTAGCGCTGCACCATGGGCGGGGTGCAGCTGCAGTCGTGCTGAACGTCACCCAGGTATCCGCAAGGGCAGGGGTTCATCGCCGCCACCAGCATGAACGAGGCGGGATAGGTGAGCGTCTGGGCTGCGCGGCTGATGGTGACCTGGCCGTCTTCGAGGGGCTGACGGAGCATCTCCAGAACGTTCTTCTTGAACTCAGGGAGCTCATCGAGAAACAGCACCCCGTTGTGGGCCAGGGAGACCTCCCCCGGTCTGGGGTGGGGCCCGCCGCCGATCAGCCCGGCGTCGGAGATGGTGTGATGGGGGCTTCGAAACGGCCTGGTGGCGACCAGGGCGTCCTGGCGCGGAAGAAGGCCGATGATGGAGTGGATCTTGGTCGTCTCTAAGGCCTCGGGGAAACTCGGCGCCGGAAGCACCGTGGAAATGCGCCGGGCGAGCATCGTCTTGCCGCTGCCCGGAGGCCCGACCATCAGCACGTTGTGCCCACCGGCGGCGGCCACCTCGAGGGCGCGCTTGACGTGCTCCTGGCCGCGCACCTCGGCGAAATTATCGGCGCAGAGCCCCCCTTGGCGAAACAGCTCGAGGGTGTCGACCTTGCAGGGGAGCAGGTCGGTAGTGCCGGCCAGAAAATCGACCACCTGGCCGAGATCGCGGACCCCGTAGACCGGCACCGAATCGACAATCGCCCCTTCCCGGGCATTTTCTTCCGGAAGAATCAGCCCCGCCACGTCCCAGCTGCGGGCGGCCACAGCCACCGGAAGAGCGCCCCGCACCGGTTTGATACAGCCGTCAAGAGAGAGCTCCCCCATCAGGATATAGCGTCCCTCGCGAGCCGGTTTGAGCGTTCCGCTTGCGGTCAGCAACCCCACCGCCATCGGCAGATCGAAGGCGGCACCGTCTTTTTTGATGTCGGCCGGCGCCAGGTTGATGGTGATGCGCCGGGTCGGAAACTCATAACCGGAGTTTTTGATCGCCGACTTGACCCGATCCTTGCTCTCCTTGACCGCCCCTTCGGGAAGTCCAACCGTGGCGAACTGCGGCAGCCCCTGGGCGATATCGACTTCAACCTCCACCGGGTAGGCATCGATACCGATCAACGCCCCCGATAATACCTTGGCCAGCATACCCCCTCCTTGGCATTTGATTAAACGAGACAAATAGTACACAAAAAAACCCCGCCCCGACAAGGAATATCTCCTGCGGGGCGGGGTTTCATGTGAAACAAGGGGGGGGCGGACTCGGGCTATTCGGCGTCCATCAGGTATTTCTCCGCCATGATGGCGGCCACCGCCCCGTCACCGACCGCCGTGGCGATCTGCTTGAGGAGTTTCTTGCGCACGTCCCCGGCGGCGAAAACCCCGGGGATGGAAGTGCGGCACTCCGCATCGGTGAGGATGTAGCCTTCGGCATCGAGGTCGAGAACCTCGGCGAGAAAGTGCGCCTTGGGGATGACCCCGATGGCGACGAACAGCCCCTCGAGATCGAGAGAGCGTTGTTCTCCACTGACACGGTTTTTGAGCACGACCGTTTTCATCCCGGAGGAGTCCCCTTCGACCCGCTCGACCGCGCTGTTCCAGACCGGCTCGATCTTGTCGTTGGCAAAGACTCTTTCCTGCAGAATCTTGGTAGCCCGCAACTCGTCGCGACGGTGAATCAGGTAAACCTTGCTGGCGAAACGGGTGAGAAAGAGAGCCTCTTCAGCCGCGGTGTCGCCGCCGCCGACGATGCCGATCTCCACATCGCGGAAAAAAGCCCCGTCGCAGGTAGCGCAGTAGGACACGCCGCGGCCGACGAACTCCTGCTCTCCTGTGACGTTGAGCTTGGCCGGCTCGGCGCCGGTGGTGATGATCACGGTGCGGGCCTGCACCGGCTTGCCATCGATGACCACCTCCTTGGTCTCTCCGCGGTCTATCAGGTTTTCCACCTCACCGTAGGAGGTTTCCAGGCCGAACTCCTGACAGTGCTCCTGAAAACGCATCATCAGGTCGGGCCCATCGATCCCGCCGGGGAAGCCGGGGTAGTTTTCCACCTTGGTGGTGGTCATGACCTGGCCGCCCATGATCATCCGCTCCACCAGCAGGGTCTTGAGTTGGGCTCGGGAAGTATAGAGTCCGGCGGTCAGCCCGGCAGGCCCCCCACCGATAATGACAACATCATAAATAGTATCGGACATCGAAAACTCCTGATTGAATTGGGTGCCGAAACCATACCATAGGGCCGCACAAAAGTGAACCGACGATGCCTGCGAAGTTGCGGCGAAAAGCACTCTTTCCTTGCTTTTGGCCCCCCTGCCCGCCTAAAATCGACACCTTCCGGCTCGTCACCCAACACCGCCCGCCCCTTACTCCAGGAGATTTTGCATGATACGGATTGCCCGTTTTCTTATCTGGACAGTCGTCTTTCTCGCCATCCTTGCGGCCCTCGACCAGTTCATGGTTCGGGTGCCGATGAAGATTACCGGGGTACAGAGCGTGCAACGCTTCTATGTCGATTTTCGCGGCCGCATCCAGCGCCTTGTACTGAAAACTGCCCGGTCGCTCCCCGCCGGGGGCGCCCCCACCGTCGAATCGATTATCGAAAAGACCGAAACCGCCCCTCCCCGGCCAGCCCCCGTGCAGCCTGAGGCCAGAGGACCGAAGTTCTTCTATGTCGACGGCCAGGGGGAACTGCGCTTTGCCGACTCTCTCGATGAGGTCCCGGAGCGGTTCCGGGCCAGCATCAAGCGTCTCGATCAATAAAAAAACAGGCCATCGGCCTGTTTTTTTATTGATCGACACAAGGAGCGCCCAGGTTATCGGTGTATCGGCCGGCAGCCAGTTGACTTCCGGGCCTTCCACAACAAGGGTCAGGGGAGTGTCCCGTACACGGCAGGGCGCCGGTCCTCAAAGCAGCGGATCTGGGAGCGATAGGAAACCATCTCTTCAAAATCGAAAAGGGAGGTCAGTTCAACATTCTCCTCCCCCCCTTCGGCCAGCACTTCACCGCGGGGAGCAATCAGCATGCTCATGCCGAAGAAGTCGAGCTTGCCCTGGATGCCGCAACAGTTGGTGGCGACGATAAAAAGCTGATTCTCGATGGCCCGGGCCCGCAGCAGGGTCCGCCAGTGTTCCTGGCGCGGCTTGGGCCATTCAGCGGGAACACAGATGATTTCAGCCCCTTCGAGGGCGAGCTTACGAAAGTGTTCGGGAAACCGCAGATCGTAGCAGATCGCCACCCCGAGACGTCCGACCGAGGTCGGCACCACCAGGGTTTTCTCGCCGGCGGCGAGAAAACGGTCTTCGCCCATGGTCGAAAAAAGATGCAGCTTGCGGTAACTTCCGACCACTTCACCGCGATCGATGACAAAGGCGCAATTGTAGACTGCGTCCCCGTCCTTTTCCGGAAGACTCCCCACCGTCACCATCCCGAGTTCGGCGGTAACCTCCTTGAGCGCCTCGATGACTCTTGGCGTCTGCTCTGCCAGTTGGGGGAGGTTTTTGTAATCGTAACCGCTGCTCCACATCTCCGGAAGCACCGCCAGCCGGGCGTCCTTTTCCCGCACCCGGCGGATTCCCTCAAGGGCAAGCTTCAGATTGGCATCCACATCTCCCAAGGCGATATTAAACTGCACAGCGGCTGCAAGAACTTTCCGATTCATCACTGACTCCCTTAAATAAAATACAGAACGACTTTCTATGCTCTGGAAGGATACAGAGGGGAACAATTATAAAGTACCCGTCAGGGGGACAACCCATCTATGCAGGCAGGCGGGACCGATATAAACATCTGCTCAGGGCATCAAGTTTTCAGGACTCTGCGCACCTGGATAGTGCGCGCCGCCTTTCCGTTCGAAGTGTTTTCCGGCAGGCCGGACTTTTCCCCGTTTTTATCGAAGCGACAGTCGAAAACCTCATTAACGCATTCCCTATGGGGGCGGTGGTTACCGCAACTGCCGGTTCATACTCGCACTTTTGCATCCACAGAGGCAGTGCTGCCCAACATCGATGCAACTCGCGTCGCCCCGGGGTCACATCAACAGGGTACAAAATACTTGAAAACGAAAATGATTAAAAGAGCAAAAAACACCGTTCCCTTTTTTGTAAAACTGTGTTTTATAATTTTGAAAAAATTCAGATTAAAATAACCCCTTTATTTTATGCCCTTGCGATCCAGAGGCACACAAAATTCATTCGGATTTCCTTGACCAAGCCTAACCCACATGATAAAAAAGTGATGTTTTATTATATCGGTTTTTAAAGGCTCTGCATCGGCACTTTTTTTGCTCATTAACGACTGTCTGAAACCGGACCGGCGACCGTCAGGGTCCCGGCCCCCGGTACCGAACCCGAGTGACAACACGTACCTTCACAGATATAGACTTTCCCGAGGAATCGCGATGATATCCAAGATTGTCTCCTTCCTGGTGATGCTGACCTTCTGGGTGCTGCTCTCCGGAATGTTCGATGCGTTCCACCTCTCCCTGGGGGTGGTTTGCTGCCTGCTGGTGGCTTATTTCAGCCACGACCTCCTCTTTTCCGCCTCTCCTGGTGGCGCCTGGCTCGGCCGGCTGGTCGGCTTTTTGCTCTACCTCCCCTGGTTGTTCTGGGAAATCCTTGTCGCCAACCTGCAGGTGACCTACATCGTTCTGCACCCCCGCATGAAAGAGATGATCGACCCCCAGCTGGTCCGGTTCACCACCACTCTGAAAAAACCGATATCCAAGGTGACCCTCGCCCAATCGATCACCCTGACTCCCGGAACGATCACCGTCAGCATCGATGATGATGAATTCACCGTCTATGCCCTGACCCGAAGCGCTGCCGAATCCCTCCCCGGCGAAATGGAAAGACGTGTGGCGGCGGCGATGGAGGACAAATCATGATTCACCAGTTTTTCCTGGCAGCAGGTATCGCCCTGGTTCTGCTGATGAGCCTTTCGCTGATCCGGGTGATTGCCGGACCGACCGTGCTTGACCGTATTCTCGGCGGCAGCGTCATCGGAACCAAAACCACGGTGCTGATGCTGATCATCGGCGTTCTTTACGACAACGTCGGAATGTTTGTCGATATTGCCATCGCCTATGCACTGCTGAACTTCATCGCCACCTTGGGGGCGACCAAGTTCTTTCTGCGGCGCAAGAGCATACATCTGGAACATGAATAATTCTTACGGAAGGCAATCCCCGAGATGACTATCCTGGCCATGGTATTGATCGTTGCCGGTCTCTTTTTCTTTGCCATAGGGACGATCGGCCTCCTGCGTTTTCCCGATTTTTTCACCCGGCTTCATGCTGCCGGAAAATGTGACTCTCTGGCCGCCGTTCTGGTGATCACCGGAGTGGCTGCTTACAACCTCGGAGATTTCAGCGCCGCCGCCGTGCTGGTCAGTCTGAAGATTCTGGCCATCGCGGTCTTCGTCTTCGTCGCCAGTCCCACGGCGACCCACGCCATCACCGAAGCGGCCCTGATCGTCGGTGTGGAACCCTGGACCAAAGGGAAAAAATAACATGATCTGGCAACTCGACCTTCTGATTCTGGTCCTGGTGGTGATCTGCGCCCTGGCAACCATCACATGTGCCTGCTCTGGGCCGAAATGGGGGCGGTCGACGTGGCCTTCACCGAAGCGACGGTCGGGGCGGGGATCAGCACGGTACTCTTTATCGGCGCGATACTGCGAACCTCCAGGAGGAGTAAAGACTGATGCGAGCCCTGGCCCTGCTGGCAACCCTGGTCACCGGAACGATCCTGCTTTACGGGACCAAAGACTTTCCCGCCTGGGGAGACCCCCAGTCGCCGGCGAGTACCCACCTCTCGCCGGTCTACATTGAAAAAGCGATCGAGCAGACCCACGTTCCCAACATCGTCACGGCGGTTCTCGGTGATTACCGGGGATACGATACCATGTTCGAGACGGTGGTCATCTTTTGCGCCGGCATGGCGGTCGTGGCTGTTCTGAGGAGGCCCAAATCATGAAGCGTCTGCAGGAAAGGGCCCAGCTGCGCCCCCTGGGCGAAAGCCTCATCATCCAGACCTCGGTCCGGATCCTGGTCCCCTTTATCCAGCTCTTCGGCCTGTATGTCATCGTCCACGGCCACTACAGCCCCGGCGGCGGATTCCAGGGCGGGGTCGTGCTCGGAGCCTCCTTCGTATTGCTGGCCCTGGCCTACGATCTGAAAACATCGCTGAACCGCATGTCGCAAAAGGCTAACGCCATTATGGGCAATCTCGGCGTATTGATCTTTACCGGCGTCGCCGCCCTCTGCGCCATTGTCGGCGGGCTGTTCCTCGACTACAGCGCCCTGGATGTCCTCATCCCCATGGGACCGGTCGAATGGCGCTCTTTCGGGATTTTTCTCGTGGAGGTCGGCGTCGGACTGACCGTCATGAGCATCATGGTCTCACTTTACTGGGACATTTCCTCTGGCGGCCAACTGGACGAGGGACTCTGATATGGATGGACTGCTTGGCCTTCTACGCCATGATCGGCAAGCGCAACCTGGTCAAGAAGCTGCTCGGCATGAACATCTTCCAAACGGCCATTATCCTCTTTTTCGTCTCCACCGGCGTAAAGCGGGGGGCCGGCATCCCGATTCTCGATAAATACGAGGTGCTCAAGCACGGGGTCGACCCCTCCGGAGTGGTCAACCCCCTCCCCCACGTTCTGATGCTGACGGCCATCGTCGTCTCGGTCAGCATCACCGGTGTGGCCCTGGCCATCCTGCAGCGCATCCACCGCGAGTACGGAACCCTCGAAGAGGATGAAATACTGGAGAAGATCAGCAAATGATGGAGTCGAACCTTCATATCTACGTGCTCGCGGCGCCCCTGCTGACCGCCCTGTTCGTCAACCTGCTCGGCAGAATCTCCCGTACCTGGGTTGCCCCCTTGTGCCTCGGCGCCCTGGTCTTTTCCACCCTGGCCTCGGTGCTGGTGCTGGTCCGGGTACTGGCCGAGGGGACCATCCGCTACACGGTGGGCAACTGGACGCCGCCTTTCGGCATCGAGCTGGTGGTCGACCCCCTGGCCGCCCTGATGCTGGTGCTGGTTTCGGCCGTGGCCCTGGTGGCGACCCTTTCCGCCCTCAAGAGCGTCGAGAGGGAACTTCCCGGCCAGGAACACCTCTTTTTCACCCTCTACTTGATCCTGATCGCCGGGTTGCTCGGCATCGTCATCACCGGCGACGCCTTCAACCTCTACGTGCTGCTGGAAATCACCTCCATCACCACCTACGGCCTGATCGCCATGGGCCCGGGCCGCGCCCCGCTGTCGAGCTTCAACTACATCATCATGGGCTCGATCGGCGCCTGTTTCTACCTGCTGGGAGTCGGCTACCTGTATATCCTCACCGGGTCGCTGAACATGGCCGATATCGCCTCGCTGATTCCGACAATCAACGGAACGGTGGCCATCGCCACGGCCTTCGCCTTTCTCAGCGTCGGGCTGTGGATCAAGATGGCCCTCTTCCCGCTGCACGGCTGGCTGCCCAACGCCTACAGCCACGCACCGACCGGGGCCGGCACCCTGATCGCTCCGCTGATGACCAAGGTGACGGTCTATCTGATGATCCGGGTCATGTACTCGGTCGTTTCGATGGACTGGATTATCGGCCTCCACCAGGGGATTCAGCCGATTCTGGTGTGGGTCGCATCCTTGGCAATCGTCTGTGCCTCGGCGCTGGCGCTGGCCCAGCGAGACCTCAAGCGGATGCTGACCTACATCATCGTCGCCGAGGTCGGCTACATGGTCGGCGGCGTCTGGCTCGGCAATACCCAGGGGCTGACCGGCTCGATTCTGCATATCCTCAACGATGCGGTCATGACCCTCTGCCTTTTTCTGGCGGCATCGGCCATTGTCTACCGGACCGGCTCGCTCAGCTTCGACAATCTCAAGGGGCTGTACCGGAAGATGCCGATCACCATGGCGGCCTTTACCCTGGGGGCCTTTTCGATGATCGGCATCCCGCCGACCTGCGGTTTTTTCAGCAAGTGGTACCTGATTCTCGGCGGCGTTGAGGCCGGAGAGTGGTCCTACGTGGCCGCCCTGCTCTTCAGCAGCCTGGTCAATGCGGTTCTATTCTTCCGTCTGATCGAGATCGCCTACTTCCGCAGCGAGGGTTCCCATGGCCACGACGAGCTTAAGATCAATGAAGCGCCGGTTTTCATGCTCAACCCGCTGGTTCTGTCGGCTGTCGCCCTGATCGTGATCGGTTTGGGCTCGGGACAGATCGTTGAAAAGGTGATCCGTCCGGCAGTTGCGGCAATCCTTTAGTTTTTTTCTTACGACCCCTATCGAATCGGTTAAAGAGAATTCAATGGCGTATCCAGATTCAATATGGCCCTTGGCGGCGGTTTGCATTTCCCTGTTAGGAACGGTTCCCATCATGCTCAGCGGGCGCAAGCCCAACCTGCGCGAGAGCTGGACCGTGCTTATCGCCATCGGCAAGTTCTGCATCATCGCTTCGATGCTTCCGGCTGTCCTGTCCGGGGGCGGGTTCGTCTTCACCCTCGCCGAGGTGATCCCCGGGGTGCCCATTCAGCTGAAGGTCGATGCCATGGGGATGTTCTTCGCCCTGGTGGCCTCCTTTTTGTGGATTTTCACCTCGATCTACTCGATCGGCTACATGCGCGCCTTGAACGAGCATGACCAGACCCGCTACTTCGCCTCGTTTGCCGCGGCGATCTCGGCGACCATCGGTGTGGCCTTCTCCGCCAACCTGCTCACGCTCTACCTCTTTTACGAAGTACTCTCGCTCTCCACCTATCCGCTGGTGACCCACGAGCAGAACGCCGAAGCGCGCTATTCCGGGCGCAAGTACCTGACCTATATCCTCGGCACCTCGATCGGACTGGTCCTGCCCGCCATGCTGATCACCTACCAGATCGCCGGAACCCTCGACTTCACCCACGGCGGCATCCTCGCCGGAACCGCTTCGCCGGCCACCCTGAGCCTGCTGCTGGTGCTGTTCGTGCTCGGCTTTGCCAAGGCCGGTATCATGCCGTTTCACGGCTGGCTGCCGGCCGCCATGGTCGCCCCGACGCCGGTGAGCTCCTTTCTACATGGCGTGGCGGTGGTCAAGGTCGGAGTGTTCTCGATTCTGCGGGTTATCTTCGATATCTTCGGCAGCGACCTGTTGCACAGCCTCGACCTCGGGGTGGCGCTGACCTACTTCGTCTCGATCACCATCCTGGCCGCCTCGCTGATCGCCCTGACCCAGGACAACCTCAAGCGCCGCCTGGCCTATTCGACCATCGGCCAGCTCTCCTACATGGTGCTGGGGGCCGGCATGCTCTCGGCCGCCGGCATGACCGGGGGGCTGCTGCACATCGCCATGCACGCTTTCGGCAAGATCACCCTGTTCTTCTGCGCCGGGGCGATCTACGTGGCCAGCCAAAAAAAATACATAAGCCAGATGGACGGCCTCGGCCGGCGCATGCCGATCACCTACACCGCCTTCTTCCTCGGCTCGCTGAGCATTATCGGTATGCCGCCGCTGGGAGGCTTTCTGAGCAAATGGAACCTGCTGATCGGCGCCCTGCAGGCCGACCAGCTGGTGTTGGTACTGGTGCTGCTGATCAGTTCCCTGCTCAACGCCGCCTATTTTTTGCCGATCGTGTACCGGGGCTTCTTCGCCACCGCCAAGGAGGACGAAGGGGAGGGAATCCAAGAGGCGCCGCTGCTCTGCCTGGTCCCTTTGTCGGTCACCGCCCTGGGATCGCTGACCCTGTTCTTTTTCCCGGACGTGCTGCTGCGGCTGGTTCGCCTGGCCCTTTTCCTGTAAGGGAACTTGACTTGCCATGAATGAAGAAAAAAAAGAAGTGAAGGTTGTTACCGACTGGTTCGACCACCCCCGGAACCTGCGCCGCTTGCGCATCGGCTTTTATATCGTGCTGGCCCTGCTGGTGGTCCCCGATTTCTTCCTGCACAAACACACCCTGTTCTACAAGGTGGAGAGTTGGCCCGGGTTTTACGCGCTTTTCGGCTTCATCGCATGCGTCGCCATTATCGTCATCTCCAAGCTGCTCGGATACGCGCTGAAGCGCAAGGAGGATTACTATGATTGAAATCCTTCATCCAGCGTTGCTGTTCATCCTTGGGGCCGCCTTGCTGTGGCTGTTGCCCCTTTCCGGACGCCGTGCCCTGATCCTGCTGGTTCCCGCCGCCGCCTTCCTGCTCATCGTCAACCTTGAGCCCGGAACCGCCTGGAACTACCGGCTGTTCGGCTTCGATCTCGCCCTGCTGCGGGTCGACAAGCTGAGCAAGGCTTTTGGCTATGTCTTCACCATCAACGCCTTTGCCTGTTTTCTGTTCGCCATGCACCTCAAAACCCGCCATGAACACGCGGCGGCGCTGGCCTATATCGGTGCCAGTCTTGGCGCGGTATTCGCCGGAGACCTGATCTCCCTCTACCTGTTCTGGGAAGTAATGGCGGTGACCTCGACCTTTCTGGTGCTGGCGCGCAACACCGAACGCTCGGGAAGGGCCGCCTTCCGCTACGTGATGGTGCATATCTTCGGCGGCCTCTGCCTGCTCGCCGGAATCCTGCTGCAGGTCCATTCCACCGGTTCGGTCGCCTTCGACGGCTTCGACCTGCGCAGTCTGCCGACCTACCTGATCCTGCTCGGCTTTTTGGTCAACGCCGCGGCGCCGCCCTTTTCGGCCTGGCTCTCCGACGCCTACCCCGAGGCGACGGTCACCGGCGGGGTCATCATGACCGCCTATACCACCAAGACGGCGGTCTATACCCTCATCCGCGGCTTCGCCGGCTGGGAGATCCTGATGGTGGTCGGCTGCTTCATGGCCATCTACGGCATTATCTACGCCATTTTAGAGAACGACATGCGGCGGATCCTGGCCTACTCGATTATCAACCAGGTCGGCTTTATGATCTGCGGCATCGGCATCGGCACCGCTATGGCGATCAGCGGCGTGGTGGCCCATGCCTTCTGCCACATCATCTACAAGGCCCTACTTTGGATGAGCGCCGGATCGGTCCTCTACATGACCGGAAAAAGCAAGTGCACCGACCTCGGCGGCCTCTACAAGACCATGCCGCTGACGATGATTTTCGGCACCATCGGCGCCCTGGCCATCTCGTCATTTCCCGGGCTCTCCGGGTACACCAGCAAGCCGATGATTATCGAAGCCGGTGTTCACGAGGGACTCTACTGGGTCTGGCTGGTGCTGGAGATCGCCTCTGCGGGGGTCTTCCTGCACGCCGGGATCAAGTTCCCCTACTTCGTCTTTTTCGCCAAGGACCAAGGCTTGCGCCCCGGCGAGCCGCCCAAGCACATGCTCGCCGCCATGGCCCTGCTCGCCTTTATCTGCGTGTTCCTCGGCTTCTACCCCGGGCCGCTTTACGACATCCTTCCCTTCGAGGTACTGTTCCAGGCCTATACCCTTGAACACACGCTGAACCAGTTTCAGCTGCTGATGTTCTCGGCCCTCGCCTTCTTTTTGCTGCTGCCGATGCTCAAGCGCACCGAAACGATCTCCATCGACTCCGACTGGAGCTACCGCAAAGGCGGAAAACTGTTCTACGCTGTGACCGACCGGGTGTTCAACAGCATCAACAGCTGGTGCGACCAGATCTTTATCCAGCGCATTCCCCGGCTTGTTTCGCGGTTTTTCGATGAACCGGGAGCCAACCTGCAGAAGTACGCCCTGCGCCTGCAGGGCGGGGCCAGCGGCGACAGCGCCGCGCTGGCCGAAAAGGAAGCGCTGATCGAAGCGCGCAGCCGGGCCGGCGCCTACCCGATCGGAATCGGCGTGCTGCTGGCGGTGCTCTTCATCGCCGTCATGTCGTACCTGTTCTTCAGCTGACCGTACCCACGCAGGCGCTTAAGGAGATGAATTCATGAAAAAAGCACTGGTCGCCCTCGACTGCTCTGACGCAAGCCGCAAAGCCGCAGCCTACGCCGCCGAGATTCTGCCGCTGATTCCGGACTGCCGGGTACTGCTTTTTTCGGTCGCTGCCGATCTGCCCTACAACGAGGAAGAACTGGCCCGCTCCGCGGCCGAGCACGAGGTTCACGGCGGTGAGGATTTTCATGAACTTCACGCCTGTCTGCTGGGCGTCCACCAGGAGGTGGAGCACCTGATGCGCGACAAGGACATCTGTTCTTCGCGCCTGCAGAGTCGAATCGTACCGCAGAACAAAGGGGTGGCCCAGGACATCCTCGACGCCGCCCGCAGCGAAGGCTGCGATACCATCGTCCTCGGCCGCCATTTCCACTCGCGGATCAAGGAACTGCTGGTCGGCAGCGTCTCGGTGCAGCTCATCCACCAGGCCAGCGACCTGACCATCTGGGTGGTGGAATAACTTCTGCATGCCCTCGATTTACCTGCACGTCCCCTTCTGCACCCGCAAATGCCCCTACTGCGATTTTTTCTCCGTCGAGGGGCATAGCGCCTGCCTGCACGCCTATCCCCGCAAACTGATCGAGCACCTGCGCCTCTGCCGTCACCAGGCCACCGGCCCGGTGGAAACCATCTTTTTCGGCGGCGGCACCCCTTCGCTTCTGCCTCCCGGGGAGATCGGCGGCATCCTCGATGAAATCGCCGTGCATTTTTCACTCTCCCCCCAGCCTGAAATCACCCTGGAGGCCAATCCCGGCACCCTGACCAGCGATTCCCTGCGCGGCTACCGGCAGGCCGGGGTTAACCGCCTGTCCCTGGGAATTCAGTCCTTCAACCAGCAGATGCTCAAAACCCTCGGCCGTATCCACACCCCTGAACAAGCCCGAAACGCCTTTTGTTGGGCCAGAGACGCGGGCTTTTCAAACCTCAGCCTCGACCTCATGTTCGGCCTCCCCGGCCAGACCGACGAAGACCTGGAGGCCGAACTCGAACGGATCATCGAGCTCTGTCCCGAGCACGTCTCCCTTTACGGTCTCACCATCGAGCAGGGCACCCCCTTTTTCGACCAGCACCGCAAAAGCCGAATTATCCCCGCCGACGATGAAACCACTGCCCGCATGTACCTCGACATCGATGCCCGGCTTAACGCTGCCGGCTACGGCCATTATGAAATATCCAACTTCGCCCGGCCCGGGTTCGAGTCACGTCACAACCTGCGCTACTGGCAGCGCCGCAGCAACCTCGGCTTCGGTGCCGGAGCCCATTCGTTTTGCGACCTCGGCTGGGGCAGGCGCATGGAAGTGCCGGCGGATATCGAGCGCTACTTCGCACTTCTCGACAAGGGAGAGGACCCCGCGGTACTGCTCGAAACCTTCGACCGCGCAGGCGCCATGTCGGAAACCCTCTACCTCGGCCTGCGTACCGCCGAAGGAGTCGACGACCGGGCCTTTTTCAACCGTTTCGGGCAGACGGTGAGAGAGGCGTTTCCCCTGGCCATCGAGCGCTGCGGCAACCATTTGCGCCTGATCGATGGAAAATGGCGGATGGACCTGGCCGGCTGGTTGATTTTCGATCACCAGATCCTCGAATTTCTCTGAAAAAGCCCACGTTTCCTGTCCCCATTTGCCCTTGACAAAGACATAGGCCGTTGTTATGTTGTTCCGGTTAGCACTCATCACTACCGAGTGCTAAGAGGATGAAACAGCCGGGTTTTTCCGGCTTGAGTTTTTTTGGGGCGAACAGATTACGATGGCCGAGGAACTTAACCAACGCAGCCTGCTGATTCTCGAGGCGATTATCGAGGACTTCATCGGAACGGCCGAACCGATCGGCTCCCGGGCCATCAGTCGACACAAGAATATCGGCGTTTCACCGGCCACGGTCCGCAACGTCATGGCCGATCTGGAGGAGATGGGATACCTCTCTTCCCCCCATACCTCTGCGGGGAGGATCCCGACCGAAAAGGGCTACCGTTTTTACATCGATTCGCTGATGCAGGTCGGACAGCTTACCGACGAGCAGAAACAGCGCATCGAGCAGAATTACCGGATCGACGGGCTGCGCGTTGAAGAGCGTCTGCGCGAAGCCGGCAAGGCCCTCTCGACCATATCGAGCTATACCGGCGTGGTCATGGCTCCCCGCTTGATCTCCACGGTCTTTCGCCACATCGAATTTCTCAAGCTCTCGCAGGGCAAAATCCTCGTCATCTTCGTATCCCAGTCCGGCCTGGTTCAGAACAAGATCATCGAAAGCGACGGCCCGATCAGCGAGCGGGAACTCGAGCAGATCAGCAACTACCTCAACCATACCCTCTGCGGTCTGAGCATTCAGCAGATCAAGAAACGGATTGTGGAGGAAATGGCCAAGGAAAAGGCCACTTACGACATGTTGCTGCACAGGGCTCTCTTTCTCTCCAATGAAGCCCTTAAGGAAGAGCTGGGTGGTCAGATTTTCATCGAGGGAGCCTCCAAGATTCTCGATCAGCCCGAATTCAACGATCTCGACCGCATGAAGCGTCTGTTCCGCACCTTTGAACAAAAGAACCTGCTGGTCGACCTGCTCGACAAGACCCAGCACGCCAAAGGGGTACAGATTTTCATCGGCAGCGAATCGAAATACAGCGAAATTGAAGGCTGCAGCCTGATCACCGCCAATTATTCCAGCAGTCGTGGAACCATAGGCACTCTCGGCGTCATCGGCCCGACCCGGATGAACTACTCATCGGTCATCCCCGTCGTCGATTACACCGCCAGGCTGGTAAGCCAGATCTTAGAGATGGAGACGGAATAGGAGATTTATCAACGTGGCAAAAAAGAAGCAGCAGGACCAGGAGGCCAACGCCTCCGAAGAACAGAATGTCGAAACTCCGCAGGAGGAGGTAGAAGAAGCCTCCGCAGCTGAAGAAACAAGCGCCGAAGCCGAACAGCAGCCGACTCTCGAGGAGCAGCTCGCAGCGGCCAGGGAAGAAGTTCAGAAGAACTGGGATCTTTACCTCAGGCAACGGGCGGATATGGAAAACCTCCGCAAACGCGCCAAGAAGGAAAAAGAGGATATGGCCCGCTTCGGCAATGAAAATATCATTCGCGAAATCGTCCCGGTCCTCGACAACCTGGAACGGGCCGTCGAGCATGCCAAGCAGGAAAACAGCGGGGGGGAAACCCTGCTGCAGGGGGTCGAAATGACCCTCAACATGTTCACCAAAGGACTCGACAAATTCGGCGTCAAACCCTTTGACTCGATTGGCGAGACCTTCGACCCGTCGCGCCACGAGGCCATGGGACAGCTCGAAAGCGCCGATCAGGAGCCGAATACGGTCCTGCAGGAGATGCAGAAAGGCTATCTTCTCAACGACCGCCTGCTGCGTCCGGCCCTGGTCATGGTGGCCAAGGCCCCGGTTAAGGCCCAAACCGAAGAGTAAGCAACACCCTACAGAACCCGCGATTTTCACAATCGAACATACAAAACCAAATCAACAAGGAGGATATAGACTCATGGGTAAAGTTATCGGTATCGACCTCGGAACCACCAATTCCTGCGTGGCCGTTATGGAAGGCGGCGAGCCTATCGTCATCGCCAACGCAGAAGGGGCCCGCACCACCCCCTCGATGGTGGCTTTTGCCGAAAACGGCGAGCGTCTGGTCGGACAGCAGGCCAAGCGCCAGGCCGTCACCAACCCGGAAAACACCCTGTTTGCCATCAAGCGCCTGATCGGCCGCAAGTTCGATTCGGAAGCGGTCAAGAAGGATATCGAAATCAGCCCCTTCAAGATCATCAAGGCGGATAATGGCGATGCCTGGGTCGAAGCCCGCGGCAAAAGCTACAGCGCTCCTGAGATTTCGGCGATGATCCTGCAGAAAATGAAGCAGACCGCCGAAGATTATCTCGGCGAAGAGGTCACCGATGCCGAAGAGGTCACCGATGCGGTCATCACCGTTCCGGCCTACTTCAACGACTCCCAGCGCCAGGCCACCAAGGACGCCGGCAAGATCTCCGGCCTCAACGTACTGCGCATCATCAACGAGCCGACCGCCGCCTCCCTCGCCTACGGGATGGACAAAAAGGATGAAGAGAAAGTCGCGGTATTCGACCTCGGCGGCGGTACCTTCGACGTCTCAGTCCTCGAACTCGGTGACGGCGTCTTCGAAGTCAAGTCGACCAACGGCGACACCTTCCTCGGCGGCGAGGACTTCGACCAGCGCATCATCGACTACGTGGCCGACGAGTTCAAGAAGGAGCAGGGCATCGACCTGCGCGCCGACAAGATGGCCCTGCAGCGCCTCAAGGAAGGCGCCGAAAAGGCCAAGTGCGAGCTCTCCTCGTCGATGGAAACCGAGGTCAACCTCCCCTTCATCACCGCTGATGCCACCGGGCCCAAGCACCTGCTGATCAAGCTGACCCGGGCCAAGCTCGAGAGCCTCTGCGAAGATCTGCTCAACAAGCTGGTCGAGCCCTGCAAGACCGCCATCAAGGATGCCGGACTTTCAGCCTCGGAAATCGACGAGGTCATCCTGGTCGGCGGCATGACCCGTATGCCCGCGGTTCAGAAGCGGGTCGAGGAAATCTTCGGCAAAACCCCCAGCAAAGGGGTCAACCCCGACGAAGTCGTCGCCATCGGCGCCGCCATCCAGGGCGGGGTTCTCAAGGGCGAAGTCAAGGACGTGCTCCTGCTCGACGTCTCTCCCCTCTCGCTGGGAATCGAAACCCTCGGCGGGGTGATGACCAAGCTGATCGAAAAGAACACCACCATCCCCTGCAAAAAGAGCCAGGTCTTCTCCACCGCCGCCGACAACCAGCCGGCAGTTTCGGTTCATGTACTTCAGGGCGAGCGGGAAATGGCCCCCGACAACAAGACCATCGGCCGCTTCGAGCTGGTCGGCATTCCTGCCGCCCCCCGCGGCGTCCCCCAGGTCGAGGTCACCTTTGACATCGACGCCAACGGCATCCTCCACGTCTCGGCCAAGGACCTCGGCACCGGCAAGGAACAGTCGATCCGCATTACCGCCTCTTCCGGTCTCTCCGACGAGGAAATCGAGAAGATGGTCAAGGACGCCGAAGCGCACGAGTCCGAAGACAAGCAGAAGCGCGAGCTGATCGAGGCCCGCAACCAGGCCGACGGGCTGGTCTACACCACCGAAAAATCGCTGAAGGACCACGGCGACCAGGTCGACGAGGAAACCAAGACCAACATCAACAGCGCCCTCGAAGAGCTCAAAAAGGCGATCGAAGGCGACTCTCTCGAGGAAATCAACAGCAAGACCGAGGCCCTCGCTCAGGCCTCCCACAAGCTGGCCGAAGCGATGTACTCCAAGGCCCAGGCCGAAGGTGAGGCTGGCGCAGAAGCCTCAGCTGAAGGGAATGCCGAGGCCGAAGGCGATAACGTCGTCGACGCCGAATTCGAGGACGTTGACGAACAGAAGAAATAACCCTGTCACCGCAGGTTTATCGCCCCCCCTGGCTGCAGGGGGGGCTCACTTCGTGCAGCATCAGGGGTCTACAGGCTCCTGGTGCTGTTCCATTAAATTCGCAAGCAGACGGATTTTGTTCAATCCGGCAAGGATAGAAGAGTTTGGCCAAGCGCGACTATTACGAAGTGCTGGGTGTTAACCGCAACGCCAGCGAGACGGAAATAAAAAAAGCCTACCGTAAAAATGCCCTCAAGTACCACCCGGACAAAAATCCCGGGGACAAAGCGGCTGAAAGCCAGTTCAAAGAGCTTTCAGAGGCTTACGCGGTACTCTCCGACGGCCAGAAGCGGGCGTCCTACGACCAGTTCGGTCATGCCGGCGTCGACGGACAGAACGGCGGTTTCTCGTCCGGCGGTTTCGGAGGCAGCCCGTTCGAGGACATCTTCGGCGATATCTTCGGCGACATCTTCGGTGGAGGAGGCAGCTCGCGCCGCGGCCGCGGGCGGCGGGGCGACGATCTGCGCTACAACCTGACGATCTCCTTTGAGGAGGCCGCTTTCGGCGTCAACACCAAAATCCAGATCCCCCGCCACCAGAGCTGCGAACCGTGCGCCGGATCGGGAGCGGCCAAGGGGAGCAGTCCCAAGACCTGCCCCACCTGCCAGGGGGCCGGACAGGTCCGCTACCAGCAGGGATTTTTCTCGCTGACCCGTCCCTGCCCCGACTGCGCCGGCGAAGGACGGGTGATCGACACCCCCTGCCCCGAGTGCCGAGGAGCGGGCAAGGTGCGCGGCAAGAAGACCATTTCCCTGAAGATCCCCGCCGGGGTCGAGACGGGCAGCCGCCTCAAGCTCAGCAATGAAGGGGAAATCGGCTCGCAGGGAGGACCTCCCGGAGACCTCTACGTGGTGATCACCGTCAAGGATCACCTCATTTTTCAGCGCGAAGGTCAGGACGTCATCTGCGAGACCCCCATCTCCTTTATTCAGGCCTCCCTCGGCTGCGACATGGAGGTGCCGACCCTCGACGGCAAGATCAAGATCAAGGTCCCGGCCGGCACCCAGTCCGGCAAAGTCCTCAACCTCAGCGGCAAAGGGATTCCCCATCTGCAGGGATACGGGCGCGGCGACCAGCTTGTGGTGCTGCGGGTCGAAACCCCGACCAAACTCACTTCACGCCAAAAGCAACTGCTCGAAGAATTTGCCCTCGAAGGGGGTGAAGAAGTCCACCCGATGGGCAAAAGCTTCTTCGACAAAGTAAAAGAAATTTTTGGCTGATCCTGTTGCAGCCGGGCCCGGCCCGGCTGCATCCATCCCATCGACAATGATAATGGAGGGGCAAATGGGCCGTTATTTCACTATCGGGCTGATCTGGATATCCTTACTTTTCACCGGCCTGGCCCCTGCCCTGTCGGCGGCCGAGGAGGCTGCCCCTCCCCTGGTCCCTGCTCTTCAGCGCGGCATTGCCCAATACCACTCCGGCGACAGCCAGGAGGCCCTTTCGGTCCTCCGTTCCTTTGTCATCAACAACTACGACTCGACCCAGCTCCCGATCGCCTACCTTTACCTGGCCCGCATTTTCCAGGACAGCGGCAACCACGAAGATGCCCTGCTCTACCTCAACCGCATTCCGCGCCATTCCCTCAGCTCGGCCACTGAACTGACCCGGGCCATATCCCTGATTGCCACCGGGCAAAGCGCCGCAGGAATGGCCCTGCTGCAGTCCCTCGAGCGGGAAACCCTTCAGCCCGCCGACCAACTGCGCCTCCTCTCCGCGCTGGCCCGGGGGAAATCCCAGCAGGAATTGGGACTCGAGGCTCTCTCTCTCATTCACCGGGGCATCGGCCTCAATGCCGCGGACCCGGGCGAACTCCTCGAGCAGGCCCACCACATCCTGCGCGATCAGCTCAACGATATCGACCTGGCGGAGGCATCGTTTATTTTCTCCGGGCACGCCATCGGGCAGGACGCTCTTCTGCAAAGGGCTCTGCGCGCCGCTCGCATCCACGATGAAACAACCGCCAGGGAATTGACCACCCAGGTCGTGCAGAGCCCCATCCCATTTCCCTACCGGCAAGATGCCGTGCATCTCTGGGAAAGCCTTACCGGAAGCGCCTGGAGCCGCCGGGCCGTGGGAGTGATCCTGCCTCTTTCGGGCCGCTATGCCACCTTCGGCAACCTGGTGCGCCGCGGCATGGAACTGGCTCTGCTCGACCCGCAAAATGAAACCGAATCGGTCGACTTCATTTTTCGCGACTCCTTCGCCGAGCCCGACCAGAGCGCCATGGCCGTCTCCGAACTGGTCACCGAGGCCGGGGTGCTCGCCATTGCCGGCCCGCTTACCGGCAATGCATCCACCGCCGCCGCCGAAGAGGCCCAGCGTTTCGGTGTCCCCATCGTCTCCATGTCCCCCCGCGCCGGACTGGCCCATATCGGACCCCAGGTTTTCCGCAACTTCATGACCAGTCAGCTGCAGGTGCAGGCGCTGGTGCGCTACGCCATGGAAGAGCAGGGAAAGACCTCCTTCGCCGTGCTGTACCCGGAAAACAAGCTGGGCCGTTCGATGACCGATCTCTTCATCGAAGAAGTGGAGATGCGGGGGGGACTGGTCGCTGCCCTGCAGAGCTACCCGGAGACGGCCACCGACTACCGCTACCAGATCAAGCTTTTGAAAGGGGAGGACCCCAACGCCCCGGAGGAGGACGACAAGCCGGCCCCAGCCGAAGGGGAAGGGGAAGAGGAACTAAGCGAGGAGCCTCCGCTGCCCTTCGAAGCCATTTTCATCCCCGACGACGCCAGCAGAGTCGCCATGATCGCCCCGCAACTGGTCTTTTACGGCATCGAGGACATGCCGCTGCTCGGCACCAACGGCTGGAACTCCTCCGAGCTGCTGCAGTCCGCCGGCCGCTACCTCGAGGGGGCAGTCATTGTCGACGGTTTCTTTACCGGCAGCCCCTATCCCCAGGTCCAGGAATTCATTCAGCTCTACCAGCAGACCTACGGCGAGGCCCCCTCCTTTTTCGAGGCCCAGGGGTATGATATCGCGCGAATTCTCCTCTCCCTTCTCACCAGGCGCGATATCACCACCCGCATGGACCTGCAGAGGGCCCTCAGCCAACTCCGCTCCTACTCCGGAGCGACCGGAACCACCTCCTTCAACCCCTACGGAGACGCCGAAAAGGACCTCTTTCTGCTCCAGGTTCAAAAGGGGCAATTCGTTCAAATCAACTGATTCTTTCAACAACCCCGGTGAGCCCATTGCGCAACCTTCTTGTCATTCTGGTCAGCCTGGTCAGCTTCCTTGCCGCCTGCACCCCGAACCTGCAGGAGCCTGCCGCCCCTTTCGCAACCGAGGCCGGCCCTACCGGTATCGGCGGACGCATCACCGATCAGCGCCACACCCCTCAGCAAGGGGTGTGGGTCTACGCCTATCGCAGCCAGAAGAGCGGTCTTCGCGGGCCAGCCGACTTTGAAACGCGAAGCGGCTCAGACGGCGGCTATTTCCTCGATCTCGTCGAGGGGAGCTACCACCTGGTCGCGCGCATGCGCCAGGGCGGCGGCGACGCCGGCCCGCCCCGCGTCGGCGATGCCTGGGCTCTGCCGCCGAGCAATCCGGTCACGGTATTTCAAGACAGGACCACCCTGGTCGATTTCCGCCTGGCGGGAATTACCAGTCCGAGGCTGATGCGCGAGGGGACCCTGACCAGCGGCACTACCGGCTTTCGCGGCAGAGCCGTCGATTCCGAAGGAAAACCGCTTCCCGGCGTGATTGCCATGGCCTACACCGATGCCGACCACCGGCGGATGCCCGACTTCACCGCCCCGGCCGCCGATGAGCACGGCCACTTTGTCCTCTTCGTCCCTGAAGGCGGAAGCTATTGCCTGGCGGCCCGGACCCGCACCCGGGGACAACCGAGACAGGGAGAACCTTATGGCCAGATCGGATTCGACACCGGCCGCTGCCTCCCTGTCAAAGCCGGGCAGATCCGCGATATCGGCGAAATAGTCCTCACCCCTTATTACCGTTAAACAAAGCCTCCTGGCCCATCAAAGGACAAAAGCCGCTATCTCCTTTCGGAAATAGCGGCTTTTATCTTTTTTATGCCTCCGTCACGTGAATGACGACTGCCAGTTTTAATGTTGGGTGGGAGGCTGGGTGGGAACCTGGGTGACTTCAAGCATCTCGATATCGAAGGTAAGATCCTTCCCGGCCAACGGGTGATTGGCATCGAGGGTGACGGTATCCTCGGTCAGGCCGACAACGGCTACGTAAAAGATGCTCCCATCAGGGCGGGTCACCTCGAGTTTGGACCCGAGCTCGACCTCCATATCCTCCGGCAGCACGCTGAGGTCGATTTCTTCGATCTGTTCGGGTTTCACCGGCCCATAGGCCTCGGAGGAGGGAACCGTTACCGTCCTTTTCTCTCCGCTGACCATGCCGACGACGGCCTGTTCAAAGCCCTTGACCACCTCGTTTTTACCGACAATAAACTGAAGCGGGCGGGATTCTTCGGAAGAATCAAAAACGCTGCCGTCGGCCAGACGCCCGGTGTATTGAACTTTTACAACATTCCCTTCTTTAGCAGCTAACATCCCGTTATCGTCCTTTCTGGTACACCTTACTATGTGTTAAAAGATGGCTAACATACCCTGTATACGCCTCTTCTGTCAAATACCCGGGTAAAAACTTCTCAATATTTGATTATTAAAAGGAAGACTGGTAGAATCCTGCACGATAAAAATGTGACCCTTGCCAGAAATTCCGTTGGCCACGCCAATATATCGATAACACGCGAGATTTAACACCTATGGATGTCGAAAAGGCCCCTAGTAAATCGAAAAAGGAATCCTCCATGAACGGGAACACCGATGTCAAATTCAAGGGTATTGCCAACCTATTTGATAAAACCGAACTACGCAGCTTCATCATCAACTATCTCATCATTCTGCTGGTCGTCGAAGGGCTGATTTTCTTCGTCAGCTTCGTCATACACCTCTCCTCCGCCGACGCCGGTTTTCCCTGGCGCCCTTTTATTTTCGCCTCTTTTATCGCCCCGGTGGCGATCACCTTCATGTTCGGGGTGGTCATCCTCTTTTTCAACAAATACCTGTACGACTCCACCGACGATAAGGCCGGCAGCGAAATGGCCCAGGCAGTTGGCGACCTGAACGGTTCATCCAAAATAACCTCCACCCTCTATGTTATCCGCCAGGTCCCTTTTCTGCTCGGACTTCTGCTCTTTGTGCTGGCCGCCGGCGTCATCTACAAGATCGACGACATTCTTCTCTTCATCGGCCACGCCGGGGAACGCGCGGCATTTTTCCTGGTCGTCTCCCTCGCCGTGATTCTCGGCGTCGCTGCCCTGTTCGGACTGATCTGGATGTACCTCAGCTACAAGCTGCGTCGAGAAAAGATGAACTACCAGTACCAGTACCGCAAGGACGTGGCCGAGCGCCTCGGCCTGGTCATTCTCGAGGACAATACCGTGTTCGACGGCGAAGGCAAGATGATCAGCTATGACAAATCCGCCAAGGCTCTCCCCGCGTCCTCTGCCCAGGAAAATAACCAGGAGGAGGCGATCACCCTCATTCCAGATCTGGCCGATGAGGATGAAGAAAAGGCTTAGTCGTTTGTCAGGCCACCGTTTCATATAGCGGCACCGTTTCACGTGAAATAAGGTAACAACCGGATAAAAAAAGGCTGTCTTTTAAAGACAGCCTTTTTTTGTCGCTTCCCGATCGTCTACTTCGATTTTTTAACCCCGATACGCGGGCAGAGCTGCAGAACCGGGCAAAATGAACAGAGGGGGGTCGGCGCCTTGCACAGGGCCCTGCCATGAAGGATCAGCACATGGCTGGTGGAGGTCCACTTGCTGCTTGGCAGCAGTCGGCACAGATCCTCCTCGATCTTCACCGGATCGCTCTGCCTGCTCCAGCCGAACCGGTTTGCCAGGCGCTTGACATGGGTATCGACCACCATGCCGGGAATATCGAATACATTGCCGAGGACCACATTGGCGGTCTTTCGGCCGACCCCGGCCAGCGCGGTCAACTCCTCCATGGTGGAGGGGACTTCCCCATCGTGCCGGTCGACCAGCGCAGCGGCGCAGGCGATGATGTTTCGGGCTTTGTTGCGGTAAAACCCGGTGGAACGGATGCCCTCTTCGAGTTCGGCCAGTTCCGCCTCGGCGTAGGCCCTGGCGTCAGGATATCGGGCAAAGAGAGGACCGGTGACCTGGTTCACCCTCACATCGGTGCACTGGGCAGAGAGAATGGTCGCCACCAGCAGTTCAAGGGGATTGGTAAAATTGAGGGCGCATTTCGGATCCGGATAGAGGTTTTCCAACCGCTCGAGAAGTTCGACCGCCTGCTTTTTGGTTACTTTTCCGGGCATGCTCGCATTTTCCGCCTTCACAGGGCCTGTGAGCCTCTTTTATGTTCGATCGCCATGAGCCAGCACCAGCGGAGATCGCGTCTCAGAGGGCGCCTCTGCCCTCCTTCAACAGCTTTATCCACAGCTGTTCATAACCGTGTACCAGGATGTCTATCCCGGGGCGATTTCCATCCGCCGGTTCGGCTTGATCTTGTGCGCACGGAGGAAGTTTCTTGGATCGGTGATCTGTACGGTAAAGATGGCAGGCAGGTGGGTCGATGCCTTGCGCGCCAGGTAGGAGCGAACAATGGAGGAATGCAAAACCCGCAGGTGACCGCGCAGATAAGCGCGGTCACGCCCCGCCACCGGGAAGAACGAGGGATAGGTCCCCGGCCACAAAGGGCGGCGCGCCTTGCGAAGGGTCATGTTGAGCCCGATATTTCCCGCCCCGACCAGGCAGTCGGCGAAGTCGCCCAGCACCAGGGTCGGACAGCTCAGGCTGCTGTTGCCCAGCAGATCGGGCCCCACCAGGGCACTGATCTGCTGCTGACGGACCTGGGTGCCGGTCTGCAGGCAGAGGTTGAAGAGATGGAGGCGCTTGCCGCTGATATCGACATCGGCCCTCAGGCACACCCCCCCTTTGCCGAGATCGTACTCCTGCAGCCCCTTGAGGGGATAATAGGAGAGAAAAGCGTTTCCGCCGCTGCACAGGTCGCCGTATTTCTCCATGCCGAGGCGCTTGGAGAGATAATCGAGCTGACTTTGTCCATCGGAACAGCCGACATCCTGCAGGGCGACGATATCGGCGGCCCCTTCGGCGATGACCTCCGCCACCCGGTCGGCACTGACCGTTCCATCCCCTCCCCGGCATTGCCGGACATGGTATGTCATAATGCGGATGGCGGTCACGGCGTCCCCCTGCCGGCCAATTTCCGGCCGACTTTTCCAGCTGATGCTACTCGATGGTAACCTTCTGGATGATAACGGTCTCGACCGGAATGTCGCGGAACTGAGGTCCCAGCGACCGGGTCTCGGTGGTGCCGATTTTATCGACGACATCCATCCCTTCGACCACCTTGCCGAAGACCGCGTAGCCGTATCCGGAGGAGCTTTTGCTGGTATGGTTGAGGAAGGTGTTGTCCTTGAGACTGACGAAGAACTGGCTGGTGGCGCTGTCGACGATATTGGTGCGGGCCATGGCGACCGTACCCCGATCGTTGGTCAGACCGTTATCGGCTTCGTTGGCGATGGCCGGCCGGGTCGGCTTCTTGTTGAGGTCGGTGTCATAGCCGCCGCCCTGGATCATGAACTTCTCGATCACCCGGTGAAAGACCGTCCCATCAAAAAAACCGGCATTGGCGTACTTGACGAAATTATCGACGGTAACCGGCGCTTTTTCTGCGTCGAGTTCGATCCGGAACGTACCGAGATTGGTTTCAACGATAGCCAGCGGTGCAGCCGACGCGGCGGTGGCCAGCAACAGAAATGTGACGATGAAAAAGACCAGGTGGCGCATCATGATAAGCTCCTTTTAGATCCCTTCAGGCTTTAATTCCCTCAACATCAGATCGGAAACCGCCAGCCGGGCATCCTTGTTTTCGTACAGGATAAGGTACATCTGTTCGGTAATCGGCACTTCGATCTCGATTTTCTTGGCCAACTGATAGGTCGACAGGGTCGTTTTGACCCCCTCGGCGACCATGTTCATGCCGTTCAGAATATCGTCGAGCGACTTCCCCTTGCCGAGTTCGATCCCGACCGTCCGATTGCGCGACAGATCACCGGTACAGGTCAAAACCAGATCGCCCATCCCGGCCAGGCCGGCGAAAGTGGTCGCAGAGGCTCCCATGGCCACCCCCATCCGGGTCATTTCGGCAAGGCCCCGGGTGATCAGGGCTGCCCGTGTATTATAACCGAAACCGAGACCGTCGGAAACCCCCGCCGCCAGAGCCATGACATTCTTGAGCGCTCCTCCGAGTTCCACCCCGACCACATCGTCGTTGGTATATACCCGAAAGTAATCGGTGCTGAAGGCGTCCTGGGTCCGGGTGGCCGCTGCTTCGCTCGCTGAGGCCGCCACCACCGCTGTCGGCATTTCAGATGCGACCTCCTTGGCGAAGGAGGGTCCGGAGAGAAAGACCAGGCGGTCCCTGACCTGTTCGCCTAGAACATCCATCACCACCTCGGCCATCGGCTGGAGGGTGTCGTTCTCGATCCCCTTGGACGCCGAAACCAGGAGCGTACCGGCCGCGATATGGGGCTTGGCCTGCTGCAGCACCCGGCGCATCACCTGGGATGGGGGGACGAGGAGCAGCAGGTCTTTACCCGCCGAAGCCTCGGCGATATCCGAGGTCGCGCTGAGATTTTCCGACAGGGTAAAATCGGGGAGATAGAGATCGTTGATGCGGGTTTCGGCCATCCGCTCCACGAGGTCGCTCTCATATCCCCAGAGGGTAACCGGATAGCCTTTTTTAGCCAGCAGGTTGGCCAGGGTGGTTCCCCAGCTGCCGGCGCCGATGACACCAATCTTCATGACATGCCTTTATTAACTAGATGGCTTTCTTTTTCTTGGCGATGCGGGCCTTGACCTTGAGTATCTTCTTTTCCAGGATTTCGCCGTTTGGATAAATTCCCTGCAACCCCTGGAGAATCTTGAGAGAGGCTTTCAATTCCTCCATTTCCTCCAGTACCCCGGCCAGGCTGAACCGGGCCTCCAGGGCGTAGGGATTATCCGGCCATTGTTCGATCACCTGCCGAAATCCCTTTGCCGCCCTTTCAAGTTCCTCTTCAAGAGAAGCGGTCACCGCAATGCGGTAGGCCACTTCGGGAAGGCGGGGGCTGTCGGGATAATTTTTCAGAAAAATGTCGAACTCGATGCGTGCCTGCTCGAAGTTATTCAGATGGAAATAGGCATCGCCTATTTCGTACTGGACCCGATCGGCTTCGCTGAAGTTGCCCCGGTCGAGAATCTTCTGGTAGGCGACGATGGCCCGCGCAAAATCGCGCAGCCGGGTTTTGTAGATATCAGCCACCTGAACCAGCGACCTGCCGGCCAGCTCGGACTGGGGATAATGCTTTTCCACCAGAAGATAGCAGAGCACCGCCTCGTGGTAGTTTTTCCGGTAGAAGCTATGTATTTCCGCGGCTTTGAACAATGCCTGCGGCGCCCCCTCAAAATGGGGATGACGCTTCTGAAGGGCAGCAAAAGCCTCTGCCGCCTCGCGGTAGCTGCCATTTTCGACCAGCCGTTCGGCCCGGGCAAAATCCCGCTCCAGCATGGTGTCGAGGTTATACCAGTAAAATCCGCCGGCTGCCAGGGCCGTCGCCATGATCAGGACCAGGACGATGACCCAGCTCCGGCGGGATTTCCCCCTACTCCTCTGTATCCTCAGCTCCTCCTTGAGGAGCCTCTTCTTCAGCTTCTCTATCTCCATCCTCTTCTTCGTCCTTCTCGGCGAGCTTGGCCACGGCAACGATCCGCTCATCGCTCTCCAAAACCATCAACCGCACCCCTTGAGTGTTGCGGCCGATGATGGAAAGATGGGATACGCTGGTGCGCAGCACCTTGCCCCGATCGGTGATGAACATCAGGTCCAGATCCTCGTCGACCAGTTTGATGTCGACCACCTTGCCGTTGCGATCCGAGGTCTTGATGGTGATGATCCCCTTGCCGCCGCGGCTCTGGATACGGTATTCCCCGAGATTGGTGCGCTTGCCGTAGCCGTTTTCGGTCACCGTGACCAGGGTGGCGGCGGTGGCATCGGTGACCACCTCCATACCGATCAGGTGATCGTCCCCCTCGAGCATCATCCCCCGGACGCCGCGGGAAGTCCGCCCCATGGGGCGGATGTCCTGCTCGGGGCAGCGGATCGCCTTGCCGTTGCGGCTGGCCAGCAGGATGTCCATGTTGCCGTCGGTCAGACGGGTGGAAATCAGGCTGTCGCCCTCGTCGATGGTCAGGGCGATAATGCCGCCGGCACGGGGATTGGAATAGGCCATCAGCTCGGTCTTCTTGACCACGCCCTTGCGGGTTGCGGTAATGATGTACCTCCCCGCGCTGAATTCCTTCACCGGAAGGATCGAAGTGACTTTCTCGTCGGTCTCCATCTGCAGCAGGTTGACGATCGCCTTGCCGCGCGAAGCCCGCCCTCCCTGGGGAATCTCGTGGACCTTGAGCCAGTAGACCTTGCCCTTGTCGCTGAAGACCAGGACGTAGGAGTGGGTCGAGGCGATGAACAGGTGCTCGACAAAGTCCTCTTCCTTCGGCCGCATGCCGGTCTTGCCCTTGCCGCCGCGGCGCTGGGCGCGGTACAGCGAGACCGCGTTGCGCTTGATGTAGCCGGTGTGCGAGACGGTAACGACCATGTCCTCCTCGACGATCAGATCCTCGAGGGAGAGCTCTCCGGTCATCGGCACGATTTCGGTGCGCCGGACATTGGCGTACTTATCCTTTATTTCGAGAACTTCCCCCTTGATGATGTTGAGGATTTCGATCTCGCTGGCGAGAATTTCCTTGAGGCGCTGGATCAGGGCGAGAATTTCGTTGTACTCGGCGATGATCTTGTCGCGCTCGAGGCCGGTCAGGCGGTGCAGGCGCATGTCGAGGATGGCCTGGGCCTGGATGGTCGAAAAGCTGAACCGGGCGATCAGCCGCTCCTTGGCTTCGGGCGAGTTGGCGCTGGTCTTGATGATCTGGATCACCTCGTCGAGGTTCTCCAGGGCGATCTTGAGTCCTTCGAGGATGTGGGCGCGGGCTTCGGCCTTTTTCAGCTCGAAGATGCAGCGCCGGGTGACGACTTCCTTGCGGTGCTCGATGAACTGGTCGAGCACCTCGCGCAGGCTCAGAACACGGGGCTGGCCGCCGACGATGGCGAGCATGATGATGCCGAAGGACGACTGCATCGCGGTCATCTTGTAGAGCTGGTTGATAATGATGGTCGGAATGACATCCCTCTTCAGCTCGATGACGATGCGCATCCCCTCGCGGTCCGATTCGTCGCGCAGGTCGCTGATTCCCTCGATCTTCTTGTCCTTGACCAGATCGGCGATCTTCTCGATCAGCTTGGCCTTGTTGACCTGGTAGGGGATCTCGGTAACGATGATCGCTTCGCGGCCGGTCCGCTTGTCCTTCTCCACCAGGGCGCGGGCGCGCATGCGCACGATCCCTCGACCGGTGCGGTAGGCCTCGCGAATCCCCTCCATGCCGTAGATGAAACCGGCGGTAGGAAAGTCGGGACCGGGGATGTTCACCATCAACTCTTCGAGGCTGATGCGCGGATTGTCGATGATGTTGATCAGGCCGTCGATGATCTCGCCGAGGTTGTGCGGCGGAATCTTGGTCGCCATGCCGACGGCGATCCCCTCCGAACCGTTGACCAGCAGGTTGGGGAACTTGGCCGGCAGCAGCAACGGCTCCTGCAGCGAGTCGTCGTAGTTGGGTCCGAAATCGACCGTCTCCTTTTCGATATCGGCCAGCAGTTCGGAAGCCAGGCGGTCCATGCGGACCTCGGTGTAACGCATGGCCGCCGCCGAGTCGCCGTCGATCGAACCGAAGTTCCCCTGGCCGTCGACCAGCGGATGGCGCATGGAGAAGTCCTGGGCCATGCGGACGATGGTATCGTAAACGGCGGTATCGCCGTGGGGATGGTACTTACCGATGACGTCGCCGACCACGCGGGCCGATTTTTTGTACGCCTTGTTCCAGTCGTTGCCGAGATCGTGCATGGCGAACAGCACCCGGCGGTGAACCGGCTTGAGGCCGTCACGCACGTCGGGCAGGGCGCGGCCGATGATGACGCTCATGGCATAATCCATATAGGATTTGCGCATCTCGTCTTCGATGTTGATCGAAACTTTATTTTGTTCGGAAAGCATCTATTCCTCCGGAAGCCATAAGCTGTCAGCGATCAGCTGTCAGAAAAACTTTTTTTAGATTCTACTGAGCGCTGAATGCTGATAGCTGACAGCTTAGATATCCAAATTCGAAACGTTCAGGGCATTTTTTTCGATGAATTCCCGGCGCGGTTCCACCTGGTCCCCCATGAGGACGGTAAAAATCTCGTCGGCCTCCACCGCATCCTCGATCTTGACCTGGAGCAGAACCCGTTTCTCCGGGTCCATGGTCGTCTCCCAGAGCTGGTCGGGATTCATTTCGCCAAGACCCTTGTAGCGCTGAATGTACTGCCCCTTCTTGGCCCGCTCGAAGAAGTAGTCGTGCAGCTCCTGACGGTCATTCACCTCGGCCACCTCTTTGTTATCGACCGAAATAAACGCCTTTTCGTCGAGACAGATGTCATCGACCTTGCGGTAGGCCTGCAGCAGCAACTTGTATTCCTGCGAGGAGAGGATTTCGAGAATCCCCTGGTCGATGCGCGCCCGGATGCTGCCGAGGGTAAAGAGGATCCGCGGCGGATCCTGCAGCGGTTCGAATTCGGCCCTCGGCTCGATCCCCTTGAGCTTTTCGGCCAGCGGACTCAGATCGATCATGTCTTCGAAGCCGTTCTGAACCTTGCCCCGGACAAACACCTTGAGGACCTCGCGGTTCACCCCTTTGTGGATGAGTTTCTCAAACAGGTTGTTGTAGTCGATGATGTTGCGCAAAGTCGGAATGATCTGCTTGCCGCGCAGAACCTTGCCGCTCTTCTCCATCTGCACGTTCACCCCGTCGGTCCCCTCGTCGAGGAGATAATCGAGGAGATTGCTCTCGTCCTTGAGGTAGATCTCCTTCTTGCCACGCTTGGCTTTATAGAGCGGAGGCTGGGCGATGTAGAGATGGCCGCGCTCGACGATCTCCGGCATCTGCCGGAAGAAGAAGGTCAGCAGCAGGGTCCGGATATGCGAGCCGTCGACGTCAGCATCGGTCATGATGATGATCCGGTGATAGCGCAGCTTGGAAACGTCGAAGTCATCCTTGCCGATACTGGTCCCCATGGCTGTGATCAGGGTGCGTATTTCGTTGGAGGTGAGCATCTTGTCGAAGCGCGCCTTCTCGACGTTGAGGATCTTTCCCTTGAGCGGAAGGATCGCCTGGTACTTGCGGTCCCGCCCCTGCTTGGCGCTGCCGCCGGCGGAGTCGCCCTCGACCAGGTAGATTTCGCACAGCGACGGATCTTTTTCCTGGCAGTCGGCCAGCTTGCCGGGCAGGGAAAGTCCATCAAGCGCTCCCTTGCGCCGGGTCAGGTCGCGCGCCTTGCGGGCGGCTTCGCGGGCCCGGGCGGCCTCGATCCCTTTTTCGAGGATTCTTCTGGCCACCTGGGGTTTTTCCTCGAGATAGGTGGCCAGCTTCTCGTTCATCAGGGTCTCGACATACCCCTTGATCTCCGAGTTGCCGAGCTTGGTCTTGGTCTGCCCTTCGAACTGGGGGTCGGGGACCTTGACCGAAATGACCGCCGCCATCCCTTCGCGAAGATCGTCCCCGGAAATCGAGGTTTTGACGTTTTTCAGCAAATTATTTGCGGTGGCATAGGTGTTCATGGTCCGGGTCAGAGCCGCCTTGAAACCGACCAGGTGAGTTCCGCCTTCGTGGGTGTTGATGTTGTTGGCGAAACTGAAAATCTTCTCGTCGTAGCCGTCGTTGTACTGGATGGCCACCTCGAGTTCGACCCCTTCACGGGTTCCGGTGAAGTAAATGGGGGCCGGGTGAACCGGGGTTTTGGCCCGGTTCAGATACTCGACGAAGGAGGCTATCCCCCCCTCGTAGTGGAACTCATGGCTCTTCTCGCTCCGTTCGTCGGAGATATTGATGGCCACCCCGGCATTGAGAAAGGCGAGCTCGCGCAGACGCTTGGACAACACCTCGAAGGAAAACTCGGTGGTCTCGAAAATATCGCCGTCGGGCCAGAAGGTGATGCGGGTGCCGCGCTTACTGGTTTCCCCGCAGTCGGTCAGGGCTCCGGTGGGGACGCCCCGCTCATAGGTCTGGCGGTAGATATGTCCTTGCCTGCGGATTTCCAGATCGAGACGGCTTGAGAGGGCATTGACGACCGAAACGCCGACGCCATGCAGGCCGCCGGAAACCTTGTAGGAGTCGTTGTCGAATTTGCCGCCGGCATGCAGCACGGTCAGGACCACCTCGGCCGCGGGCTTGTTCTGGGTGGGGTGCATGTCGACCGGAATGCCGCGGCCGTTATCCTGAACGGTTACCGAACCATCGACATGGATGGCGACATCGACCTTATCGCAATGCCCGGCCAGGGCCTCATCGATCGAGTTGTCCACG
>CALZIC010000020.1:17578-20156 GCA_945787285.1 uncultured Desulfuromonadales bacterium | reverse complement strand
ATGCCTGGGATATCACAGGCCGCTCCGGAATACTGCCTGACGCCGGGGGCGGACTTATTGCCCATGAGTTCGACTACAAGCAGGACGGCGGCGTGGTCTATGAAGAGAACGGGGTCAAGATTACGTCGTTTCCTGCCGTGCACGTGCTCGACGGCTCGGTCAGCTATCGCCTGGAATGGAACGGCCTGAGCTTCGTCTTTGGTGGTGACTCGGCACCCAATAAGTGGTTTATCGAGCGCGCCAAAGGTGGGGACTTCGTCATTCATGAAATGTTCTACACACCCAAAGGGTTGGAGCAAGCCCTGGGCTTCCCACCGCGCCAGGCGGTCATCGTTTCGTCCTATATCCACACGCCACCGAGCGGTTTCGGCAAGATCATGGCTGAAGTAAAGCCGCGACTGGCAGTGGGTTACCACACGATTAGACAACCCGAACTGGACCAGATGATGCTCGAGGAGGTCCGCAAGGTCTACGACGGACCACTGGTTATAGCCGATGACTTGATGGCTTGGAATATAACTAAGGATCAAATCATACAGCGCGAAGTGGTGAGCGCAGAGCGCGTCCAGGCACCGCCAACCACGATGGAATACAAAAAGGCCAAGCGCAGCGGCCAAGCAAGTTATTCGAAGTACATAAATGAGGGTAAATGGGATGCCTATACGCCGCCGCCGTTGCCAGAGGAATAAGCATCTAAATTGAAAGCTGCAAGACGAGTGAAAGGATTGGATGTGATGAAAAGACTTTTGCTTATTATTACAACTTTGGCTTTGGCGCTTTTCTCGGTTTCCGCCTTTGCCGCAGGTGGCGTGGTTAAAGGCCCTAACGAAATAGCTCCTGACCGCTATGTCTATTACCCCGGCACCGAGGTGCTGGACAAGGACGAAGTGCGGGTCATCGCCTGCGGCACCGGTATGCCCGATCAGCGGCGGGGGCAGGCGTCCGCCTGTTTCGTGTTCGAGTTTGGCAATGGCGAAAAAATGATCTTCGATATCGGCTCGGGCTCGATGCGCAACATCAACTCCTTGATGATCCCGGCCGAGTATTTGACCAAAGTCTTCATAAGCCATTTGCACACCGATCACTGGGCCGATCTCAATGCCCTCTGGGCAGGCGGTTGGACCGCCGGCCGTCCGGTTCCGCTGGAGGTCTGGGGGCCAAGTGGGCAGACGCCGGAAATGGGAACCGCGTATGCCATTGATGGTTTCATGCGCGCTTTCAATTGG
Organism: uncultured Desulfuromonadales bacterium; assembly: GCA_945787285.1. Classification (GTDB taxonomy): domain Bacteria; phylum Desulfobacterota; class Desulfuromonadia; order Desulfuromonadales; family Trichloromonadaceae; genus CALZIC01. The sequence goes on along the minus strand of CALZIC010000020.1, from coordinate 18,930 downwards.
GATTACCAAACCCGCGCCTTCAAAATCACCCCGGGGCCAGGTTCGATTACTGTTCATGAGTTCGACTACAAGGCCGTGAACGAGATAATTTACGATAAGAACGGCATCGTCGTGCGTTCGATTCCGGCGATTCACGCCGGTGATGGCCCGGTCAGTTTCATCATCGAATACGCTGGCATGAAGCTGGTGTTCGGCGGCGATTCTTCGCCCAACAAGTGGTTTGTAAAACATGCGAAGGGCGCAAACTTTGTTATTCACGAGGCTTTTGCAACCCCGGAATTTTTCGCAAAAGATTATGGAATGCCGCCCCAACTCGCCTGGCGGGCCTGTTGCGAATTCCACACCTCCGGGCCGTCTTTCGGCAAGATCATGAGCGAGATCAACCCGCGCCATGCCGTTGCCTACCACACGATGGAGGAAGCGCATCAAGAATTACTGCTCAGAATCCGCTCCACCTATGACGGGCCGCTCTCGATTGCAATGGACATGATGGTCTGGAACATCACCAAGGACGGCGTGAAGGAACGCATGGCCGTCTCGCCCGACCGCGCCAGTGGGGTTCCTGGCCCGACACGCCAGCCGCCGCCTGAGAAAGGTCGCCCCAACCCGATGAGCGATTTCATCAAAGAGGGTGAATGGGGGCCGGGCTTCAATGCCCAGAACGAGATGCTCGACGAGCATGCTGAGAAGTACAAGCTTCAGGAACAGGATTGGCGCAAAGCCAAGCCTTGGTACCAGCCGAGCAAGTAAATTTGGAGTAGGCCATTTGCCGTAATATTCCTTTATCGAGGAGAGTCCGGATGCTCAAGAAATGGACCATCTTATTGGCTGTTGTGGGAACAATCATCGTTTCAGGTTCCATGCCTGGTAAGGCGCACGCCGAACCGCCCAAGGTTGGCGATGAGGCGCCGGGGTTCAGCGTTGCTTCCACAGAGGATCGTGAGATCGACTACTACCGGGATTATTACGGCAAACATCACCTGATACTCTCATTCATCGCCAATGCCTTTGGCCCCAACTGCACCGACGATGTCAAAGGCCACGGCAGGGTCCATTATCTCTTCGAACGCTTAGACACCAAGGTCTTTGTTATTAACCGGGATGATGTTGAAACGAATAAGCAATTCGTAAAGGCACACCGGTTTCAGTTCCCCTTCGGATCGAGCGTCACGGCCCGTATAGGGCAGATCTACGGAGTCTACCCCAACGATGTCCACCTGCAGAGGCCGCGTTTTTTAAGGAAAACATTCGTTATCGACAAAGCTGGAATCATCCGATACGTGCAGAGCGGAACACCTGATTATCCGGCAATCTTGAATCTGCTGATAGAGCTGGATAAAGAATTCAAGGGG
>CALZIC010000020.1:0-17521 GCA_945787285.1 uncultured Desulfuromonadales bacterium | reverse complement strand
ACGGTCAGGCAATTTTCTGTATTTTTTCTTTCCATTCTCTTGATCTCCATCCTGACAGGTTGTGCCGCAACGAAGCAAAAACAGGCCTCCAAATCCCCCCTCATCCCGACCGGCAAAGGCACAGCAACCCTCGATGGACTTTACGAATTCAAGGCGCCCGAAGGTTGGAAGATGTTCAGGGACCTGGGCGATGGGGAGACCGTCTTCATATTTTTCAAAATAGAGGATGGCCCCTACCCGGCTCAGACTTCCATTTTCCTTAACGACAAAGTCTATGGCAACTCGCTGGACATGGAGACCCGGCTTCAGGAGTTCCTGGAGTATTTCCTGGTCGGAAGAGGGATCGAAATGAACCTCACAAAGACCGAGGACGGAATGATCGATGGTCGCCCGGCCCTGGTCGCGCATATGGAGGGAGACAACCCCTATCGCAACGAGAAAGCAAAATCCGTGGCCTATTTTTACAAAACCGGTCAGTACATTCTCGCGCTGGCATGCACCCAGTGGCGAACCATGAACGCGGAGTTCAGTCCGGAGCCTTTTCAGGTTTTCGAAGAATTCACCCGCAGTTTCCATTACCTGAAAAAACCCTTTTACGAAGAGATTGAAGAGCGGATCGAAAACCTTAAAGGTTAGCTAGTTCCCATCCGGAATAGGGCCGCTTCCAAACCAGAAACCAATTGGTTTCCATCCGGAGTTTCCGGATGGGAACTAGCTAGCGGCATCTGCCTCTTGGGTGGGCTGCATTGCAATGAACCTCAAAGGTGCTAGATTTTAGGGAGATTAGTGACAATCAAAGAGGAAAAAGCCTCCTGGAGATACCATCGGAGGCGGGTTGGAGCAGCCCTGTCAATATCAGCGTTCCGAGCCCTTTCGTGCCGAACTGAAATCATCGTGGTTGGCAATGGGACCTATATCATCGTCATTACACCTGCGGGATATTAAACCTGAATCCGCCAGGAGACGGAACTTCCTCAACCAAGGAGAACAAACTCTCGCCGTGGTTGCCGGCTGCGCTGCACCGCAGACCCATCAGGAAGCAGGCACCCGGCGGGGAGCCGCTGCCGGGGCGGTCGTCGGGGCGTTGCTCGGCCAGGCCATCGGCGGTGACACCGGGGCCACCGTGCTAGGCGGCGCCTTAGGTGCCCTTGCCGGTGGCGCGATAGGGCGTTCAGTCGGGCGCAACATGGACGAGCAGGAAGCTGCCATGCGCAGGGAACTGGCGGCGGTCGAGGCCGCCAACATCCAGCGCAATGCTGACATGTTGGCGGTCACGTTCAAATCGGATTTCATGTTCGATGTCGGCTCCTCTGCCCTGAAACCAGGAGCCTATTCGGAGATCAACCGTGTCACCAGCGTATTGAACCAATTCACCGAAACCTCCATCCAGGTCGCGGGGCATACCGACAGTACGGGCTCAGAAACATCCAACCAGACCCTCTCCGAACGCCGGGCCCAAAGTGTCAAAAACGCCATGACGGGACAGGGGGTCCACCCGAATCGTATCAGCACCATCGGCTTTGGCGAAACCGCCCCTATCGCCGACAACGGCACCGAAGCTGGCAGACAATTGAACCGTCGTGTGGTCATCACCATCAAACCGCAACAGAGTTAGCGCCCATCCGGAAACTTGGATGGGCCTAAAGTCAGTTTCTGATTTGGAAACGAGCAATTTTTCGCAAGGCCAAGGAAATCAAAGACTTGCGCGGAGGCGTACATGGTACGTCGCACAAGCAAGCCTGCAGATTGACGCCGAGATTGCGAAAAAGGGCCGTTTCCGGACAGAAACCAAGTTAACCTTCAACACCTAACAAAGGAGTTCCACCCATGCGCATCAAAATATCGATCCTGCTCGCATTCCTTGTCCTGGCCACAGCGTTTGGTGCACTCGCCGGTGAAACGGACGCCCTGAAAAAGCGGATTATGCTTGACCAGAAAAAACTGGTGGTGATGGAAAATATGGAGTTCACCGAGCAAGAAGCCAAGGCTTTCTGGCCGGTGTATGAGAAGCACCAGGAAGAGCTGTTTCAGGTTAATCAGAAGGTGGCAAAACTGATTGTGGCCTATGCTGCGGTCTTCCAGACCCTGACAGACGACCAGGCCGACAAGATCGTTGCCGAATATTTCGCGATCCAGAGCGAACGCCAGGCTGCCATGAAAAAATTTATGGCCGATTTGAAAAACGTTCTCCCCGGCAAAAAGGCCTTCCGCTACCTTCAGGTAGAGAACAAACTCGAAACGCTTGCCCGGTATGAGCTGTCCAAGGGAATTCCGCTGGCACAATAGCACCGATTCTCCAGCCGGCTATGGAGGTACTCTTGAAGATTTTCCGATTACGTCATTGTACAACCGTCCTGATTCTCCTGCTGATGTTCGGCGGCGTGTCCACCGCCCAAACGCAAGCCCCCCCCACCTCCGATGTTGAGGAAGAGGCCCTGGCCCTTCTCAGGCAATCGATGGACTTTGTCTCGAAGGCCCCGAGCTTCCAGTTGAGTGCAGAAATAGGCTTTGACGTGGTCCAGGAGTCCGGGCAGAAGATCGAATTTGGCGCAACTCGCCAGGTCACCATCCGGCGCCCGGACAAGGCCAGGATCGAGTTCACCCGCAGGGACGGCGTTAACGGCGCGATCGTTTTCGATGGAAAGAAGCTTTTGGTCTTCAATAACGATGAAAAGGTCTACGCCCAAACCCCTCTGGAGGGGGACATTGACCAGGCGTTCGACACCATGGCGGAGGAGCTCCAGATGCCGGTGCCCATGCGAGATTTTTTTGCCAAAACCCCTTTCGCCGTGCTGGCTGAAAAACTCACCTCCGGGTTTTATGTCGGTGAGTCGGTCGTGGCCGGGACGCCCTGCGACCACCTGGCGTTCCGTAACGATCAGGTCGATTTCCAGATCTGGATCGCCACAGGGGACAAGCCCCTTCCCCGCCGGTTTGTGATCAGCTACCGGCAGGAAGAAGGGCAGCCCCAGTTCTGGGTCCAGTTCCTGAAGTGGGATCTCGCTCCCGATGTCCCCGACACCCTTTTCTCAACGAAGGCACCTGAAGGTGCGGAGCGGATCCCCTTTGCGACCATTGACCCCTCTCTGAACGAGGAAAGGGGGACCCCATGATTTCGAAACTCTCATTTTTTCTTGGATGCTTTGCCCTGTTGATGTTCCTCGTGATCACCACTGAAGCGGACGCCAGAGGCCGCGGCGGGGGAGGACGCGGAGGCGGGAGGAGTGTTTCCCGCAGCGGCCCGGCCTCCAGCGGATCGGTACGTGGTCAAAGCCACCAGCGACGCGACACTCGGCAGGACGTTCGTAGCGATCGCCGTGACCGCCAACAGGACGTTCGTGGCGATCGCCGCGACCACCGACAGGACAGGTACGACGACCGCCGTGACTTTCAACGGGACAGGTACGACGATCGCCGTGACTTTCGGGAGGATGTCTACAGGGATCGGAGGAGAATGCGGGTCGGGGCGGTCTTGACGACTTCCACATTCCGGGCTCTTACCTGCCATACAGAAATTATCATTGTTGGCAACGTGACCTATTACCGCTGCGGTTCAGGCTGGTACAGCCGGGCTTACCACGGAGGAAGCGTAACCTACGTCGTCGTCACGGCCCCTGCCGGCTATTAGGAGGCTATCGGGGATTATTCCTGTGTCGGTCGTTCGGTCCGCGATCTAAAAGGAGCACAAATCATGGTTTAAAAGCTTTTGGCCAAAATGCTCAGAAGCGCATTCTATGAGGTCCTTATATGAAATGGATGGTCAACACCGCGATAGTCATCCAGTTTGCTTTTGCCCTGTGCGCTTCCTCGGCTCATGCCGACTGGGTCAACCTGTCCGGTGCCGAGAATGCCCGCAACATTGCCGAGATCACCATCGAAAAGGATCGCGTGCGGATTCAACTGGAGGTGTTCGTCGACGATCTGATGATCTTCGAGGAATTGGTTCCGGAAAGTTTCTTTTCCCAACCGCTCCCCGGTCGACCGGTCCTTGAGCAGCGGCAGAAAATCTTCGCCGACCGGGTTCTCCAGGTCGTCACCGATCAGGGCGAGAAACTTCCGGTCAGTTTCGATCTGGTGGAACCGCGCCTGCGGATTGAGCGGCCCTCCCCCTTTGCCGGCATGATCAGCCCCTACACCCGGCGACCGATCCCCGGCCCCCCCGAGGACAAGCGGGTGCTTTACGCCGAGCTGAGCTACCCCTTCGAGGGCCAGCCCAAATCCCTGACCTTCATCCCGCCGCTCGATGAACGTGGATTGGCGAAAGCGTCCATCGGCTTCATCTGTTCTCACCAGGGCGTGACGGTGGTCGACTTCCGTGTCCTTACGGAAGACACCACGCTTCATCTCGACTGGGACGACCCCTGGTATTCCGAGTTTGACAAGAAGCCGTTGCGACGCACGATCGGCACCGGCATGCGCACCTTCCTCTACATCGAGCCGTACGAGGTGCGCAACGAGATCCTGGTGCGGGTCAAGGACCTGATGGCCTGGGTCGATTTCGACCTGCGTGGCGAAGAGTACATTGAAGAAGACGAATTCAATCGCGTACGCGAACAGATCGGCCAGTTCTTTCTTCAACGTGAAAACGTGAAGATAGACGGCCAGCGCCTCAAACCGATCCTCGACAGGACCGCGTTCGTCGAATCGTCGATACTTCGCAGCCGTTTCATTGAAACTCCCGAGCGGGTACGGCTCAACTCGGCTATGGTCGGGGTGATTATCACCTACCTGACCGACGGCATCGCCCAGGAGGTCACCACCGAATGGGATCTCTTCTCGGAGCGGATACAGAAGGTCACGGCCCGTATGACCGACCCAGCCGGACCATTCCCCTATGATCTGGAGCCGGACGACAATGTGCTGCATTGGACCAACTACCTGAAGAACTACACCATCCCCACCGTCGAGAAGATCAACGTGGCCGAGCAGCATCAAGGTGTGCCGGTGCCGATGGGCAGCGTGGTCTGCGTCGCCCTGCTCTTCCCCATAGGTTGGGGCGTCCTCCGCCGTAAGAAAAATGGCGGTTCGGTCAAACCGCTGCTCAGCCTGGTGGGCCTGCTGGTCGTCAGCGCACTTTTGCTGATCCCGGCCTTCCAGGTACCGGTGGGCGGCAGCGCCCGGGCCAGCCAGATCTCCACTGAGGACGGGCAGGCGATCCTCGACAGCCTGCTGAAGAACGTCTACCGTGCCTTCGACTTCCGTGACGAAGAAGATGTTTATGACAAACTTGCCATCAGTGTGAGTGGCGACCTGCTCGCCGACCTCTACCTCGAACAACGCAAGTCACTGGTGGTGGAACAGGCCGGCGGTGCCCAGGCCAAGGTCGAGGAAATCGCCATAGAAAAAGTTACCGTGAGTGATTCGACTGAACATGCCGGCGCTCTTGATCTTAAGGCCCAATGGACTGCGCTCGGTCAGGTTGGCCACTGGGGACATATTCACACCCGTCAGAACCGTTACGACGCCATCGTCACCATTAAACCGGTGGAGGGTGCATGGAAAATTATTGACCTGGAACTGTTGGAAGAGACACGAATAGATCCCTTTGCAAAGCAATCGTCCCCGAAGGGGTGATTATGGCCTGGAGTCCGGAGAAACCCCAGGCCCTGCTACAGTCTAAAGACTAAAGACTGATCCCTGAAGATTACCCCCAAGGAGGCACGAATGACCCGTTTTACCCTATGGCTATCGATTGCAGCAATCCTGCTTTTCACAGCAACCACCGCCTTCGCCGGCGGGCTCTACCTTTCCGAGATCGGTACGCCAGCCAGCCTCGGTACAGCCGGTGCAGCTAACGTCGTCAATAACGTGAGTGCGGATGCCGTCTTTACCAACCCGGCAGGGATGACTGGAATCAAGAAGGACAGCATTCTCAGTGGCCTGCAGTTAGTTGTCCCGAGCCTCCGTTTTGATTCCGACATTGCCCAGGCAGGCGGCAGCGACGGCGGCAATTCCGGATTTGTCTCTGCGATTCCCTCTCTGTTCGTCGTGAAAAAACTCCCCAACGATTTTACCGCCGGTCTGGCCATTACGGCTCCTTTGGGCGGAGGGCTCGATTACGGCGACAACTTCGTCGGTCGTTACCAGGCAACCCGTTCGGTACTGTCAGGCCTCGGCATCTCCCCCTCGATCGCCTACAAGATCAACGACAAGTGGTCGATAGGCGCCGGGGTCACAGCTCTTTACACCGTCATGGATTCAGATCTTGCCATCCGACAGCAAAACGGGGCGGTGCCCGACGGCAAGCTGAGTATCGACAAGATCGACGACTGGAGTCCTCAGGGGTTTTTCGGCGTGACCTGGCAGGCGACCGAGAAGACCATGTTAGGCGTAGTCTATCGCACCAAGTCTAATGTCGACCTGGAGGGCGATTTAAGCATCAAAGGAATTCAGGGGCCGCCGATCATCAACACAATCGTCTCATCGTTGGACGATATCGAAATGGAACTCACTTATGCGCAACTGATCCATGTCGGCCTGAAATACGACGCAACAGAAAAGCTGACCCTCGTCATGGACTTCGACTGGGAGGATTGGTCACAGCTCGGCAAAGAACGCATCGAAATATCCAGTGCGTTGGGACCGACAGCTATTCAGCATGCCGATTTTAAGTGGAAGGATACATACCACGTTGGCGCGGGCTTCCTTTACAAACTTGACGAAGACAACCGTTTTATCAGCAGCGGTGTCGGCTACGACAGCTCTCCCGTGGATGACAAAGATCGTACTTTTCTTTTACCGATGGACGAACAGTTCAAGGTCGGCCTGGCCTACGGCAAGAAAGCGACTGATAACCATAGGCTCGCCTATTCGATCGGCGGTTCCTGGATCTGGTTCGGTGATGGCAAAATCGATCAGACCGCCCAGGGCGTACGCGCCAAGGGTGAGTTCAGCACCAACTACGCTCTGTTCCTCGGCGGGACGGTAAGATACCACTTCTAGGAATCTGTCAGACTAGGAGGTTGCCGGACTTGACGGGCCTAAGCGAAAAACCGGATGGTCGAGACCAGATTTTCGAGGATTTAAGAGCGAATAGCAGGGCTATTTGTCGAAAATCATCGGGGATATGGAGCCGATCAGCATATTTCGCAGTAGGTTCATGCCTAAGTTCGACAAATTCCTGAACGGGTTGAGCATGATTACCATACAAGACCTCCACTTCAAATATCCTGCTAGCGAGTTCCGCTTGATCGTTCCGGAATTTGCGGTCGCCCCTGGAGAAAAGGTCGCTGTCGTGGGACCGAGCGGTTCGGGGAAAACCACCCTCCTCAATCTGCTGGCCGGCATCCTCCCGCCGAGCCAGGGATCGGTCCAGGTCGGCGAGATTACAGTCAGCACTCTCGGTGACGCCGCGCGACGGGATTACCGCATCCGCAATATCGGCTTCGTTTTCCAGGATTTCGAGCTGCTCGACTACCTCACCATTCTTGACAACATCCTCCATCCCTATCGAATCACCACGGCCCTGAAACTGGCCGGCGATGTGCGTAAGCGGGCCATCGACCTGGCCGAACAGATGGGCATCGCCAAACACCTGAAGAAACACCCCGGTGAACTCTCTCAGGGAGAAAAGCAGCGTGCGGCCATCTGCCGCGCCCTGCTGCCCAACCCGCCCTTGATCCTTGCTGACGAAGCGACTGGCAACCTCGACCCGACAAACAAAATCCGGATCCTCGACCTGCTGTTCGACTCTGTCGCAGCTCATGGTGCGACCCTAGTGGCCGTGACTCACGATCACGAGCTGCTGCCGCGCTTTGACCGGGTGGTGGATTTTCAGGAGTTTCAAAAATAATGGAACCACAATTTCGTAGGGTGGGACCTGCCCCACCCTACAAAACCTCTGAGACCTCTGTGGTAAAAATATGATCGACAGCCTCTACCTCGCTTGGCAATACATAAAGTTCAACAAGTTCAAAACCCTGATCCTGGTAGCGAGCATCACCCTGATCGCCGTACTGCCGCTCGCCCTGGAAATCCTGCTCGCCGAGAGTGAACGGCAGTTTCTGGCGCGAGCCGAAACGACGCCACTCCTGATCGGGGCCAAGGGGAGCGCCCTCGACCTGGCCATGAACAGCCTCTACTTCGATGACGAAGTGCCGGAGCTGATGACCATGGCCGCAGCCGACCGAATCGAGGACACCGACCTTGCCCTGCCTATTCCGCTCTATGTGCGATTCCAGACCCGCGGTCACCCGATCGTCGGCACAACCTTCGATTACTTCGATTTTCGACAACTGACAATCGCCCAGGGCCAAACCTTGACCATGCTTGGCGATTGCGTGCTCGGAGCAAAAGTCGCGGCCGATTTGGGTCTGGTTCCGGGTGACAGCCTGGTTTCTTCACCCGAAAACCTGTTCGACCTGGCCGGGGTCTACCCGCTGAAGATGAAGGTGGCCGGCATACTCGCCCCGACCCACTCTGCAGACGACCTTGTGGTGTTCGTCGACCTTAAGACCGCCTGGGTGATCCAGGGGTTGGGTCACGGCCACGAGGACCTGACCCGCACCCGCGACAGCACAGTGATTCTCAAACGCAGCGAGGGGAACGTGGCCGCAAACGCCAAGCTGTTCCACTATACCGAGATCACCGCGGAGAACCTCGACGGCTTCCACTTCCACGGCGACACCTCGATCTACCCGGTCACCGCGATCATCGCCGTGCCTTATGATGAGAAATCCGGCACCCGGCTGCGTGGCCGCTACCTGGAGCAAGAAGAGACCCAACAGATCATCCAGCCAGCTGAAGTCATCAATGGTCTGCTCCAGAATATCTTCCGCATCAAGAACGTCCTCGATGCAGTCATCGCCCTTGTCGGGCTGGCCACGGTGCTGGCCATTATTCTGGTCTTTACCCTGTCGCTGCGCCTGCGCCAACGTGAAGTACAGACCATTTTCAAACTCGGTTGCCGCAAGGCGACGATCGCGTGGATGCTGTGGGCTGAAATCGCCATCATCATTCTGGTCAGCGGGGTGTTGTGTGCGGTTGCTGTCGGGGTGGTCGATGGTTATGCAGAAGAGCTGGTGAGACGCTTATTTGTAAGCTGAAGATTCGATAAAGGAAGAATTATGAAGTTTATTAGGCAGATGATTCTGGGTGTTCTTCTGTCGGCCGTCTCCATCTCGACCGTGGCTGCCGAACCTCTGTCGATCTACACCGTCAACTATCCGCTGGCCTACTTTGCCGAACGAATCGGCGGTACCCAGGTTGAGGTCATCTTCCCCGCACCGGCCGATGTCGACCCGGCCCACTGGATGCCTGATTCGACAACGATTGCAGCCTACCAGAAGGCCGACCTGATCCTGCTCAACGGCGCCAACTACGCCAAATGGGTCGGCAAGGTCAGCCTGCCTCGCGGAAAGATGATCAACACCACCCGCAAGCACCGGGCGCGTTACCTCAAAACCAAGCGTGCTACGACCCATTCCCACGGGGCCCAGGGGGCGCATGCCCACGAATCCCTCGCCTTCACCACCTGGCTCGACTTCGACCTGGCTCGCCACCAGGCCGTGGCCGTGACCTCGGCATTCAGCCGCGCCCAACCGAAGCAAAAAGCCGTTTTCGCCCAAAACCTTGCGACCCTGGAGAAAGATCTGGACGGGCTCGACCGGGCAATGAAGAAACTTGCGGCGAAGAGCCCCACCCTGCCGCTGGTGGTCTCACACCCGGTCTACGACTACCTTGGCCGAGCCTACGGCCTGAACATTCGCAGTGTTCATTGGGAACCCGATGAGGTTCCCACAGTGGCCAAGATGGCAGAGCTGAAAACCTTGCTGAAAGACCATCCGGCAAAGTGGATGGTATGGGAAGGCCAACCGGATGAAGGCGCCCGGTCCAAATTGGAGGAGATGGGAATAAAAAGCGCAGTTTTCGATCCGTGCGGGACTGAGCCAGGCCAAGGGGACTTTCTTACAACCATGCGCAACAATATCGCCAATCTGGCCAGGGTCTTCGAGTAGAAATACCGCCTGGAGATGGATATTTCAACGGTTTCTGGAAAAATGGACCTTTTGAGCTATCATTAACAAACACAATGAAACGCATTGCGAGCAAAGGAGGCTAGAGTATGATGATCCGTCGATTTATGGTCTTTCTTTTTGTTCTGGGTACCGCTCTTACATGGCACCCGGGTATTGGTAGCGCTCTGGAAAAAGCCCCAGCCATTGACCCCCGGGCCGCTGAAGTGCTTCAGGAAATGAGCGCATACTTGAATTCCCTCAAGGAATTTACATTCCATGCCGAAAACACCACCGAGGAAATCCGGACCACCGGCCAGAAGCTGCAGTTTGCCAATGCAGTAGACGTGTTCGTGCAGCGCCCGGACCGGATACGGGCAAACAGCCTGGGGGACAAACGGACCCAGGAATTCTATTACGACGGCAAGTCCATCACCCTCTTCGGAAAAGACCTGAACAACTACGCATCCCTGAAGGCTCCGGCGAAGATCGACGAAGCTCTGAACCACGCCAGGGAATCTTTCGGCCTGCAAGCTCCATTGGCCGACATCGTTTACCAGAACCCCCATGAAATACTGACCGACGGGGCCACATCCGGAACCTACCTCGGTTTGCATTCGGTCCATGGTGTCACATGCCACCACCTGGCCTTTACAAGAGACGATATCGACCTGCAGATCTGGATCGAAAACGGCGAAAAACCCCTGCCCAGAAAATTAATCATCACGGATAAATGGGTTACAGGCGCTCCCCAGTTCACGGCGCTGCTATCTGATTGGGACCTTTCCCCTCAATTGAAGGAGGCCTTGTTCACCTTTGTGGCACCGGACCAGGCGGAAAAACTCGAATTTTATCCAGTAAAAAGATAAAGATCGCCTGGCAACTGAGAAAGGAACTCATTCATGAAGCACATCCTCTTAAAAGTGTCTATTGCTGTGGTGGTTTTCCTGGGGCTCCTGTGCGGGATTCCCTCTATTGATCATATTTTCGTACAGGAGGCGCAAGCCTTTTATGACACACCAGTTGATGTGGCCGAAATCGCTCGCCAAAGCACATTGAAAAACGTTCGTAAAAATGTCGTAGTCGGCCAGAGATTCACAACCCTTCCGATCGGTTACACCACAGTGGTTGTTAATGATGAGACGTACTACGTGCACGAAAACGTGTATTACAAAGCGTATTACGAAGGGAATAGAGTGGTTTACTTTGTTGTCGAAAAGCCATAGGCATTAATCATGTTCTGATTACCTGCCCCGGCAATCAGAACATGATTAAAAAACATGAATCGCCTGGCAGACGAGAAAGGAGCTCCGTCATGAAGCGGATAGACTCAACAGTGTCTATTGCTGCAGTGATGCTCCTGGGTTTTCTTTTAGGGATTTCTTCATTTGATCAGGTCTTCATAATAGATGCGCAGGCCTTGATAGACACGCAAGGCAACGTGGCAGAGATCGCTCGCCAAACCGCCCTGAAAAATGTCCGAAACGATGTCGTAGTCGGGCAGAGATTCACAACCCTTCCGGTCGGTTACACTACAGTGGTCGTTAAAGACAAAACGTACTACGTGCACAACAACGTCTATTACAAAGCATATTACGAAGGGAATAGAGTGGTCTACTTTGTTGTCGAGAAGCCATAGGGTTTAATTGTGGCATTTCGGTGGGATGAATGTCTGGAGTCATTCCATTTCCATCTATCCCACACGGGTCCCTTACCGACAGAGGTTTTCTACCATGATGAGTGAAATCAAACGTTTTACAATACTGACAGCAGTTATCACCGCCTTCCTGATCAACTGCGCAGCCGCCGCCTCCACCAGTGAAGATTCGGCTGTGCAAGCCGAGGGCGACACCCCCGTTATCGCCCCCAAGGCGGAGCAACTGCTGAGAGACATGGGAGATTACCTGAAAGCTGTTGACCAGTTCAGCTTTCATGCGGAAATAACCTATGATCACCTGTTGCCGACAGAACAGAAAGTTCAGTTCTCGGCGAGCGGCAACGTCGAAGTGCGCCGGCCCGATCGCATTCATGCAGAGGTGGAGGGGGACCTTGATACAAAGCGCTTCTGGTACGACGGTAAAACCATCACCCTGCTCAATGTCAATGAGAGAGTCTATGCCAGTGAACCGGTCCCTTCTCAGATCGACGCGGCCCTGGATCATGTCATGGAGAAATTCGGGTTTTCACCGCCCCTCGCCGACCTGGTCTATTCAGACCCCTACGCTTCCTTTATTCCTAATGTCGAATTCGGGTTTTACGTCGGCCTGCACAACGTCGAAGAAACCCGGTGCCACCATCTGGCGTTTGTGGAGAAGTACATCGACTGGCAGATCTGGATCGAAGACGGCAAGGAGCTGGTTCCCCGCAAACTGTTAATCACCTACAAGACCCTGCCGGGAGGCCCTCAATACACCGCCGTCCTTTCAGACTGGGACCTGGCCGCGCGACTTCCGGACCGGTTGTTTACGGCCGACATCCCCGAGGGCATGGGAATCGACAAAATCGAGTTCATGATGCAACCGAAGCACCCTGCAACGAGACAAAAGGACCAGAGTGATGAAAAATAAATGGAAATCATTCCTCTGTTTATCTCTCAGCATCTTCCTGATCGCCACTCTGGCACTGCCGGTCGAAGTTTTTGCCCGGGGCCGCGGTGGCGGTGGAGGCCGCAGCTTTGGCGGAGGCGGTCGCAGTTTCGGCAGTGGGGGATTCGGCAGCGTCAGGCATTCCGGCAAAAGCTTCCAGGGCACGCGTCAACAGCGGTCCAGCGGCGTCAGCCGTTCAGGCAGAACCGGCAGCGGGAGCCGCCAAACAGTGGGCACTCGTCCTGCTACCGGCTCACGTAGAGATGGTTCCCAAAGTCGTCAGCAAGGCCGAACCGACAGGACAGCTACCCAGGGAGACAGGGCCCAAACCCGCCAGCAAGGTCAAACCGACAGGACAGCTACCCAGGGAGACAGGGCTCAAACCCGTCAGGACAGTCAAACCGACAGGACAGCTACCCGGGGAGACAAAGCCCAAACCCGTCAGGACAGCCGGTCTGACCAGGTAGATAAACGTCAGGAAGGTGCGACGGAGCGGACCCAATATCGCCAGGATTCGGCAACCCACCGGCAGGACGAGCGACTGGACGCCTATGATGACCACTGGCATGGCTGGCACGGACACTGGAACGGCTATTACGGCGGCCTGGCTTTTGGCACAGGCATTGTCGTCGGCGCCGCAATCGCCGCGCTGCCGCACCATCATACGACCGTGTATGTCAGCGGAACCCCCTATTACTATTCCAGCGGCGTCTATTACGTGCAGAGCGGCACAACCTATATCATAGCCCCACCTCCGCTCGACGCCGTTGTGCAGGTTCTACCAGCGGGCTGTTCCACCATCTACGTCGACGGCACGGCCTACTCCGACTGCGGAGGCGCCTATTATCTTCATACCGGCACCGGCTACCAGGTTGTGACGGCCCCCGTGGGAGCTATGATCCAACAACTGCCCAGTGGAGCGACGGCAATCAGCGTCAACGACACCAGGTACTACAAATTCGGCGGTGCCTATTATCAACCCTTTTACAGCGGCAGCACCGTAATTTATCAGATTGTCCACGATCCGACGCTTTGAAAAGCTGATCGAAGCAGTTGAGGGGAACAGATGTTGGGGAACTGCTCTTTTATTAACCCCGCCACACGGCAAACGGAGACCACCCATGTTAAAAAATGTGAAGAGGCTTATCGTGTTTACCCTGGCAATCCTCCTGGTTTCGGGATGCGCTTCCCACAAAATGAAGGAGGCTCAAGAAACGGGGTTTCTCAGGGACTACTCCCAGTTAAAACCTGGCGAAAATGAAGAAGCCGTTCTGGTGTACCTCAAGCCAGGCGCCAATTTCAGAGCTTACGACAAAATCATGATCGACCCGGTGGAGGTCTGGTACAGCCCGGATGTGGAATACAAGGGGATCCAGCCCGACCAGTTGAAAGAACTGACCGATTACTTCCACGAGGCTATGGTAAAAGCCGTATCCGACGCCTATCCGGTTGTTGACCAGCCGGGTCCCGGGGTGTTGCGACTTCGTGCGGCGATCACCGATGTTATTCCCGGCAAGCCGGTAAGAGGTACCTTAACGAGTATTCTACCTCCGGGCATCGTCATTTCTACAGGCGTTAAAATGGTCAAGGGGACCTATGGGTCGGTAGGCCAAACAGCCATCGAGGTGGAACTTCTCGATTCCAGAACTTACGAGCGGTTAGGTGCCGCAGTCGATAGAAGAGCCGGGACCAAGGCTCCATTCAGGGGGGAGTGGAAGGATGCCAAAGGAGCCTTTGACTACTGGGCCCAGAAGCTGCGTCAAAGACTCGATGTATGGCACGGGATAGAATAGGCCTATCCCTATTTGATTTCCGAGCTTATAACCAAGACAAAGGCTAAGGCAAAATAAAACATGATTAAACCCAGATCTGCGGGACTAGGGCGGATATAGAGTGTAAGTGCTTGGCCTGAAAAAGGGTTTCAAAAAATCCGAGGCGCACCCAGCGTTTCGTCGGTGATTTTTTGATCCCTTAGGCAGGTCAATGACTTGCGCTATTTGCCGGCAAAGTCCCGCGGATCTGGGTTAAAACGCAGTGACGCAAAGTCGCAGGGTAAACAGTTTTCATCTTTGGTTTTCTCTGCGTCTCTGCGCCATTGGGTTGCTACCTTCGTTTGGTTCATAGATCCGTTGGTTTTCTTTAGTGGAACAGAGGCGGAGGCAATAAGTGATGATTCTTTTTCGATCTGTGGTCGGAGGACTGACATGCCTTGCTTTGACCTGCCTTCCTGCTGCCGCCTATGATGCCCCCCCCCACAGTCGACCGACAATCATGATCGCAGGGGCTCCCCTTGTGGTTCTGGCTACGGCCCAAC
Organism: uncultured Desulfuromonadales bacterium; assembly: GCA_945787285.1. GTDB lineage: Bacteria > Desulfobacterota > Desulfuromonadia > Desulfuromonadales > Trichloromonadaceae > CALZIC01. Next base: position 2,669 of record CALZIC010000020.1, on the reverse strand, counting down.
CCATCCGCCCTTACCCTGTTGTAAAAAGATACGCCTACCCCATCGCAAACAGGTATGCAGCAACCATCACCGGCACCCCCGCTGAGGTCGCTGCCGAACTGCCGAAAAAAATCCGGGTCAAGCACCTCGCTCTGACGATGTTTGAGGACCGAGAAGTTCCCGAGGTCCTTTGGCCTGAAGAGAAACTGCGCTATTCCCTGGCCTATCAGAAAAAGAAGGCCCCGCTCATCTTTTTGATTGCCGGCACCGGGGCCAGTTATCACTCGAGCAAGATGGAGGCTATGCAGAAGGCCTTTTTCCAGGCCGGTTTCCACGTGGTTTCCCTCTCTTCGCCCACCCACCCCAATTTCGTCGTCGCCGCCTCCTCCACCGGGGTTCCGGGTCACCCGGTTCAAGACTCGGAGGACCTCTACCGGGTCATGGAGCGTATTTTGACGAAGCATCAAAAGCGCCTTGATATCTCCGAATTCTACCTCGCAGGCTACAGTCTCGGCGCCGCTCAGGCGGCATTTGTCGCCAAACTGGACGAGGAAAAACGGGCCTTCAATTTCAGCAAGGTGTTGATGATCAATCCGCCGGTCAGCCTCTACAACTCGGTGCTGATTCTCGACGAGATGCTGGAGCACAACATCCCCGGCGGCCTGGACAACATCGACCGGTTCTTTGCCCGGATGATGACAGCATTTTCAGAGGTCTACCGGCAGGGGCATTTCGTCGAATTCAATAACGAATTCCTCTACGCAGCCTACCGTCAGAGACAGCCCGATGACGAGACCCTGTCAGCAGTCATCGGCATGTCCTTTCGGCTATCCTCCTCCAATATGGCCTTCACATCCGACGTAATGAACAACGCCGGATACGTGGTCCCCAAAAATCTCCGGCTCTCTGTCAATGAGTCGCTGAGCGATTATTTCAAGGTGTTGAATCGGTTGTCATTCCTCGATTATTTCAACGGCCTGATGCTGCCCTATTTCCAGGCTCGCCACCCGGGGTTGAGCAAGGCGGATATCATTAAAGACCTGAGCCTGCGCAGCATTGAGGACTACCTGCGCCGCAGTCAGAAGATCGGCCTGATGCACAATGAGGACGATATTATTTTGCTGCCCGGCGAAATTGACTATTTCCGGGACGTCTTTGAAAAGAGGGCAAGGATTTTTTCCCGGGGCGGCCACTGCGGCAACATGAATTACCCCGACAACGTGACCTATATGGTGGATTTCTTTGGAAACGAGGGGGGAAAATGATGAATGCCTTCAGCTTTTCTATAGACAAGGTCAAGGTGGGGATTCTCGGGTTGCTGTGGGCGGGCCTGGTTCTTGGAGGATGCAGTGCCGCTCCCATTCCGGACCTGCAGGTGGAGCCGCCTCTGCATCCGGCCGAGGAGGTACTCAAAGAGACGGTCACCTACCCGGTCGACGTCTACGATCCCATCGAGGGTTTGAATCGCCGGCTTTACCGGTTTAATTACTATTTCGACAAATACCTCTACCTGCCGGTAGTCAAGACCTATGCCTTCATCGTCCCCGACTACGTTGAGGACCGTGTCACCAAGGTCTTCGACAACATTTACGAAATCAACAATCTGACCAACTCGATCCTGCAGCTCAAAGGAGCCTCAACCGGCAAGACGATGGCACGGATTGTCATCAACTCCACGGTCGGCATCGGCGGGCTGTGGGACCCGGCCGGTCACTGGGGCATCGAGCGACAGGACGAGGATTTCGGGCAGACGCTGGGCCACTACGGAGTGGGCAATGGGCCGTTTATCGTGCTGCCTGTGTTCGGCCCCTCCAACCTGCGTGATGCCGCCGGCCTGGGGGCCGATTCGACCATCTTCAGCGCAATCGATCCGCTCAATTTCGAGCACAACGAAAGCTGGGAGGCCCCGTTCTATGGCACAGCCGCGGTAGACAGGCGCCACCGCCAACCGTTCCGCTACTTCCAGAGCGGCTCGCCTTTCGAATACGAGATGATCCGCTTTTTGTACGCCAAGAAGCGGGAGCTGCAGATTGCTAAGTGAACTGGCGTGAGGCGTGAGGCGTGAGGCGTAAAAGTCTTTCGCTGTATTAGCTCAACGATAAAGGAGTGTTTCGATGCGTTTTTTATCAACCATGCTTTTATGCGTCCTGCTCGTTTCCGTGTCCGCCTGTGCCCAGGAGGAGGAACCGAAGAAGAAGGAAACATTACTAAACGACTTTGCCATTGCCATCGTGCGGGACTCCGCCGCGAGCGTTCCTCCGGAGGCCTCCTTCGCCTGGGCTCCTGCCATGAAGACCTTCTATGAAGACCCGCAACTGACGCAGTTTCCTCTTCAGGAGATTCTGCAGCAGACCATCCATGACACTCTGGTGGAAAAGAACCTCCGCTATCAACCGTCTCCCGGCGCTGACTTTCTGGTCGGGTATGTGGTCGCACTTGAAAAATCGATGGACGATAAAACGATTGATGCGCTCTACGGTGTCCAGCCCGGCCTGGTGGTGACCCAAGGGGAACACGAAAAAGGCACCATTATCCTCGATATTATCGACACCCGTCAGGGGCGATCCATCTGGCGCAGCGCCGGACAGGGGGTGGTCGGCTTTGAGCTGACAGATGAACAGCGCCGCTCTCGAATCCGGCAGGCGCTGACCATGATGCTACGAGGCTTCCCGGAAAGTTTCAGATAGTTT
>CALZIC010000019.1 GCA_945787285.1 uncultured Desulfuromonadales bacterium | reverse complement strand
TGTCGGCTGGTCGAGGCAGCCGATCAGGTTGAGAATGGTCGTCTTGCCGCTCCCAGACGGCCCGGCCAGCACGGTGAATTCCCCGGTTTCGATGCCCAGGTCGACTTCGTGCAGGGCGATAACCTGCTGATTGCCCAGGGGGTAGATTTTGCTGACCTTCTGCATCTCGATCAGGGGCATGGCGGCTCCATAGGGGGATTTTCGGGGTTCATTAGGGTTCCTCTTCTGGCTTCTGGATTCTGGCTCCTGGCTCCTCAGGGAGTTATCGATGCCTCATCGCCTCAGCTGGCGCAATGCGCGAAGCCTTGAAGGCCGGGTAGAGCGAGGCCAGCAGGCACAGGACGATCACGTAGAGGCCCATCTCGATCATCCAGGGGATATCCCAGCCCGCCCGCATGACCGGATCGAAGACCACCCCTCCGAACTCGAGGGTTTCGGGCACCAGTTCGCGCAGGTCGATGCCGTGGGCGACCAGGTACCAGGTCGAGCAACAGCCGAGCAGGGTACCGACAACCATAGAAATGAAGCCGATGATCAGGGCCTCGGCCAGCACCAGTTTGCGCAGGCGCCCGGGAGAGGTGCCGATGGCGATCATCACGCCGAATTCACGAATGCGTTCCATGACCGACATCAGCAGGGTATTGACCACGCCGATGGTGACGATCAGCAGGATGATGAGGAAAATGAAATTCCCGCTGGCGTAGTCGAGCCGGATGGCGTTGGCGAGGTTGGGCATGGCCTCCTGCCAGGGGGTAGGGCGCAGTTCAGGCCGATCGTTCACCATTTTACCGAGAGCTGTGTAGATCTGTTGTTCATCTTCTGCCTGCCTGAGGATGACCGCCAGTTCGTGGATTTCACCCGGAATTCCTCCCATGGCCGCGGCCCGCTCCCGGCCGACCATGACCATACCGCCGTCGACATTCTTGAGGCCGGTGCGCAGCACGCCCCGCACCCGCAGCAGTTCGCTGCTCAGTTCGCCGCTGCGATGCTGCACGGTGACGACGAATTTCCCTCCCATGGCGATCTTCAGTTCGTTCAGCAGTTTCTCTCCGATCAAGGCGTCCCGGCCGGAGAGGGATCGGATGTTCTGGTCTTGCGGCAGTTTCTTCCAAAAGGGATTAACGGCCGCCTCGGCCTGCGGGTCGACCCCCATCAGCACGATGCCGCGGCTCTCGCGGCTTGACTGGGCCAGGCCCGGGAGGTAGATGCGGGGGAGAACGTGTCCCACGCGGTCGAGATTTGCAGCCTGTTCGGTCAGTCCCTCCGCGGCAAAGGAGAGCTTTTCATCGCGGCTCTGAGCAAAATCGCCGCGATAAATGGCCACATGTCCCGAACCGGCGCGCACCCCGCTGTCGACCATCTGGGCATAGACCCCGAAAGAGAGGTTGTGAGAGGTCTGCAGCAGAAACAGGCTGAAACTCATCGCGGTGAGGGTGATGAGGGTCCGCCGGCGGTTGCGCCACAGGTTTTTCCAGGCCAGGGTCAGGGTTTCCATAACTATTCCTCTCGAATTGCCTCGATCGGTTTGAGGCGTGACGCCCGGCGGGCGGGGAAGTAACCGGCGACCAGCGAGAGGATCAGCAGCGCCGCTGCGGGGATCAGGATGTTGGCGGGTACCAGGGACGCGCTCAGGCGCGGCAGGATCGTCCCGCCGGCGTAGGTGACAGCGGTCAGGTAGCGGCTCAGGTCGATACCGACCTGCTGCATATATAGGGTCATGGCCAACCCGGCCAGGGTGCCTATAATGAGGGAGATCAGCCCCATGACGAAGGTTTCAAGGACCACCATCAGTTTCACCGTGCGCGGCTTCATTCCCATCGCCATCAGAATACCGAATTCGCGAGTGCGTTCCATCACCGACATGAAGACGGTGTTGAGGATTCCGAGCCCGGTCGCCATGTAGAGGATGACCACCAGGACAAGCCGGGAGACGTCGTAGCTGGCGATTGCCTCCTGCATCTCCGGAAGCAGCTGCCCCCAGGACAGGACCTCCATCGATTCGGGCAGTTTGGCCTCCAAGCCGGGGGCGAGCTCTGCGGCCCGCAGCGGCTGCTCGATGGTTATCGCCAGCTCGTGAAGTTTGCCGGATAGAACCATGAGATGCTGCAGCCATTCGAGGTTCACCAGGACCAGGGCATTGTCGAGGTTGCCGGCTCCGGTTTCAAAAATGCCGGTGACGCTGAGCAGGTCGTTGCCGATCGAACCGTCGGCGGCCTGGGTAAGAAAGACCAGCTCGTCCCCGGGGTTGACGCCTAGTCTTTTCGCCAGCCCGCTGCCGATGACTGCGCCGCTTTGCTCGTCCGCCGACAGGTAGCTGCCGGCGACCAGTTTGCGGCCGAGGTTGGTGACCTGCTGCTCGCGACGGGGCTTGACCCCGAGGATCTCGGCGGGATAGGTGTTGCTGCCGTGAGCGACCAGGCCGAAGGCCCGCAACCTCGGCGAGACGCCGCGTACCTCTGGTCTCCCGCCGAGTTTTTCAGTCGGACTGTCTTCTGCTTCGAAATGGGCGAACATCTCCCGGTTGTCCTGGTATCCCTTTTTCGAGATCACCAGGTGTCCGTGGTACTGCTCGGTGGCCGAGGCGAGCATGTCGTCGAACATTCCGGAAAAGACCCCGAGAGAAAGCATCAGCAGCGACGAAGAGACGACCATCGCCGACAGGGTCAGCAGGGTGCGCCGACGGTTGCGCCACAGGTTGCGAAAAGCGAGACGCATCAGCATGGTCAGCGCCGTTTCAGGTTGCGCAGGGAGAAGTAGCTCTGGTCCACATCCACATCGAATGAGATGTCCCGGTAGTGCAAAACCGTTTTTTCTTCAGGTTTGTCGAGGGGGTGCACGGTCATGCGCAGGGGGATGGTTCGACCGGAGACGGTCTGCACGTCGTCGAAGGTGATCTCGCGCACCTTTTCCATCTCCTCGTCGAAATACTCGACCCGTAAGGGCAGGGTGCGCGCCTTTTCGATTTCGTAGACCAGCTTGCCCCAGACCACCGCCGCCTCCTGCTTGGGCAGGCACTCGATGCGATAGACGGTCTCGGTCTCTTCAAGGATGCTGAAGGTGTAGTCCTCGTCGATCTGATTGTCCTTGACGATGTCATCGTTGGTGATGTGACTTCCCATCCAGGCTCCCCCCATCATCGACGGCGGCACCTTGATCACCCGGTCGATTTTTGGCAGGTAGTTCCAGACCTCCCTGACCACCTTCAGGGTGCTGACGCCCCGCTCCTTGGGAGGCTTGAGAATACGGGTGATGAAATAATCGCGTTCGTAGGACCAGGACTCCATCTCCAGGGTGCGCTGCCAGTTTTCGGTCGCCACCTCCATGGTGACCAGGGCGTGTGACGACTGCCCCCGGTACTGCTGTTCGACTTGTCGGATGAGTTCCTGCAGATCGACTGCTCCTACCGGAGGGGCGAGGAGGAAAAATAGCCCTGCAGCCAGATAGATGTTCAAGAGTAAACGCATGGCAGGTCCTTCCGTAACAGTTCAAGGATAATTAAAATTTACCACAGAGCAAATCCGACGCTTTGATAAAAACGGCTCGAGCCCCTGACGTCATTTTGCCAGCGGGGCTTTAAAGCAAAAAAATGCATGGTACCCTTTTGCAGAGAACGGGTTATCGCGCATCGCCGGTTTGGCCCCTTTGCAGACTTCTTCAGGAGGCGGCCCAACAGCTCACTTTAACCAAAGGAGGTTCGGTATGGGGATTCTTTCGTGGATCTTTCTCGGGCTGGTTGTCGGGGCCCTGGCCAAGTGGATCATGCCCGGAGATGACCCGGGCGGCATTTTCGTCACCATTCTGATCGGCATTGCCGGGGCGTTTGTCGGTGGATTCATCGGCTCCTTTTTGGGCATGGGAACGGTGACTGGGTTTAACCTTGGGAGCCTCGCCATGGCTATAGGAGGGGCGCTGCTGCTGCTGTTCGGGTACCGCAAGTTCAAGAGCCGGGCCTGAATCCTCCTGGATTCTACATCTTTGGAGTGATATCATCGGGTGGTCGCTGTCTCTTGGAGGAAAGATGAAAGAGCTGATCGCCCGTTTTGAAAACCACCTGAGGGTCGAGCGCAACCTTTCGGCGCACACCTGCAACGCCTACGTGCGCGACCTTGAGGCCTTTCGTCTTTTTCTCGAGGAGGAAGTAGGCAGGAGGAGGGTCGAAGACATTGATCACCTGGTTCTGCGGCGCTACCTGGCCCGCCTGCACAAGACCCACCGAAAATCGAGCATCGGCCGCAAACTGGCCGCCATTCGCACCTTCTTTCGTTATTTGCTGCGCGAAGGGTTGATCGATAAAAACCCAGGGGAGCTGATTGCCACCCCTCGCCAGGAAAAGTACCTGCCCAAAACCCTCTCCGTCGATGAATCCTACGCTCTGATCGAAACCCAGCAGCGGGGGGATCTCCTCTCTCTGCGCGACCGGGCGATTGTCGAAGTCCTTTACTCCTGCGGGTTGCGCGTGAGCGAGTTGACCGGCCTCAATGTCGGCAGCATCGACCTCGAAGAAGGGCTTGCACGGGTTCTCGGCAAGGGACGCAAGGAGCGCATCGTCCCGGTCGGCAGCCAGGCCCGAAACGCCCTTGCACGCTATCTCGCCGAGCGGGGGGATCCGGCTTTCGATGCCCCCCTCTTTCTCAACCACCGCGGCGGCAGGCTCACCCCGCGCAGCGTCCAGCGTCATCTGAAGCGTCAGCTCCTTCAGGCGGGCATTCTCAAGGACGCCACCCCGCACGCCCTGCGCCACTCCTTTGCCACCCACCTCCTCGATGGCGGGGCTGACCTGCGCGCCATCCAGGAGCTTCTCGGTCACTCGTCCCTCTCGACCACCCAGAAGTACACCCAGGTCAGCGTCGATCGGCTGATGGAGGTTTACGACAAGGCTCACCCGCGCAGTCGAAAAAAAGACTAAAATGGTCATATTTGTCTTGACAGCAGAATTCTCCTGAGTAAACTGGTTTCAACTTATACCCCCCAAATGAACAGGAGATGATGCCGATGAGCGTACTGGTTGGAAAGCAAGCACCTGGATTCAAGGCGGCGACCGTCATGGCTGATGGAACGATCAACGGGGAGTTTGCCCTGTCTGATTATGCGGGTAAGTATATCGTCCTTTTCTTTTACCCCCTCGACTTCACGTTCGTCTGCCCCACGGAACTGATCGCCTTCAGCAAGCGGATCACCGAATTCGAGGAGCGCGACGTGCAGGTCATCGGCTGCTCGATCGACTCCCAGTTTACTCACGTGGCCTGGCGCAATACTCCCGTCGACGACGGCGGCATCGGTGCGGTCACCTATCCGTTGGTTGCCGACGTCAAGCACGAGATCTGCCGCGCCTACGACGTGGAATTCGATGCCGCCGGGGTCGCTTTTCGAGGCTCCTTCCTGATTGACAAAGAAGGGATCGTGCGCCACCAGGTCGTCAACGACCTTCCCCTCGGGCGCAACGTCGATGAAATGTTGCGAATGATCGATGCCCTGCAGTTTACCGAGCAGTATGGCGAAGTCTGCCCGGCAGGTTGGAACAAGGGCGACAAGGGGATGGTGCCGGACAAGTCCGGGGTGGCCAGCTACCTGGCCTCCGAGTCTGAGAACCTCTGATTCCGTAGCCCCAGAAGTAGACGCAAAAAAGCGAACCCGAAAGGTTCGCTTTTTTGCGTTTACAGCTTCGACGTCCCACCTTCTCGGGTGGCTCAGGCGCAGGGGTAGCTGACCTCTCGACCCTTTGGAGAAAGGCAGGATTAGTTAATTCCGCCGCCTCAGGAGAACAGTTCGCTTAGTGTCTTATGACCTGGGGTAGCTGCTTGGCTTGTTCGATCCAGTGCTTGACCTGGTTGAGGGAGGGTATCTGGCGTACCAGGTTTATCCTTTCGTTGGCAGTCAGCAGCATTCTGTGAAGATCGACAGGGCTGCACTGGGCCAGATTGCCGACACTGTTGACCTTGGCGTTTTCGAGTAGCTCGGCATACTCTTCCCCGATGCCTCGAATGCGAAGGAGGTCGGCGTTGTTGATCCAGACCAGCAGGTCTTTTTCCTGTATTCCGGTCGCCTTTGCAAGCAGGCGCCGCCCCTGGGGGGATCCCCCCTTATCGAGCAGGGCCTGAATCGATAGTATGCCCGCCTCTCTTAATTTCTTCGCATTCTGTTCGCCGATCTTTTCAATTTCTCTTAATCGGGTCATAGTTGCCTCCATTTACTCTTATTCATTTATTTCTTTCAGACTATTAAAAAATATCAGAAGTGCAAGCGGGATGGGCGTTTTTTTATCTGGAGCAGCATTTTGAGAGGGTGGCGGTGCTGGATGAAAGGGGTACGCAACGGCCCTCCACCGCAGGGCGATGGAGGGCCGTTTCATTTTTTTTCGCGGTCTGCGCAAGACGTCTGGGTGAAAATCAGTTACCCAGGGTGCAGGCGAGTTTGAGAATCATGTTGTCGATCGGCTTGCTGCCGACCTTGATGACCTCTTCAAGGGGGGTGAGCTTGATGCTGGCATAGGAAAGTCCGACCATTTTGCCGCCGTCGCCGGCCAGCAGCGCTTCGACTGCGGCCACGCCGAAACGGGCGCCGAGCAGCCGGTCGAATGCCGAGGGGGAGCCCCCTCTCTGGTAATGGCCAAGGATCATGACCCGGGTTTCGAAGCCGATGGAGTCCTTGATGGTGTCGGCGATTTCCTGGGCCTGGCCTGCTCCCTCGGCGACCATGATGATCGAATTGCTGCGCCCCTCTTCATAGCGCCGCCGCAGGGCCTTACAGATTTCGTCGAGATCGTAGGGGGCCTCGGGGATCAGGGCGTATTCGCCGCCGCTGGCGATGGAGGCCATGACTGCCAGGTAGCCGCAGTTTCGCCCCATGGTTTCGACCACAAAGGTGCGGTCATGAGAAGAGGCCGTGTCCTTGAGGCAGTCGACGGCATGGATGATGTTGTTCAGGGCGGTATCGACTCCCAGCGACATGTCGGTGAAGGGGATGTCGTTGTCGATCGACGCCGGCACGCCGATGACCGGAATGCCGAAACGCTGCAGGGCCATGGCCCCGCGCAGCGAACCGTCGCCGCCGATGGCAATCAGCCCTTCGACCCCGAGACCCTTGAGGTTTTCGGCCGCCAGGCGCTGCCCTGGTTCTTCCATCATCTGAGGACACCGGGCGCTCTGCAGAAAAGTGCCCCCCCGTTGAAGGGTGTTGCTCACCGAGCGGGTGCCGAGCACCTCGTAATGGCGGTCGATCAGGCCGTGATAACCCTTTTGAATGCCGATGACCTCGACCCCCGCCTCTAAAGCTGCGCGGACGACCGCGCGGACAGTGGCGTTCATTCCCGAGCAGTCCCCACCGCTGGTTAATACAGCGATCCGTTTCTGATGCATTGTTTGCCTCCGGAGTTAGTATCTTTCAAAACCCTCTAAAGATAAGCTCGAAACCCTTTTTTGTCGATATTTTTATGCTCTTTTTGCCGCCTTGACAGGCCTCGGGGGGTTGTTATGCTTGCACTGTTAGACTGAAGACAAAACGTTAATCTATTGACCTCAACCGGAGGAGATTCGTTGCCGATGACAGTCGACGCAGCGAGGCGTTCCGTGTCTGCAGCCTGATCGTCTCCTGCGACCGTTCAAATATAGAGATTCAAGGCACCATAATCAAAAATGAGGGCACATAATGACTTTTCAGCCCCTGAATATCCCTTCGCGTCTGGCCATCTATCCGTTGAGGGAGCATGTCGCCTTTCCTCATATGGTCTTCCCTCTTTTCATATCTTCCCTGGAAATGCCCCAGATCGAGCAGTGCATGAGCTCTTCCCAGTTGATCGGAGTGGTTGTGTGCCTTACGGGCAGTGGACCCTGTCGCTACGAGGAACTTTCCCCGGTCGGAACCGTGTGCCGCATCAACCAGATTTTCCGGTTTCCGGACGGGGGGGGCAAGATCATTCTCGAAGGGTTGAGGCGGTTTCGCCTGGTCGAAGGGTTGGGATATTCGCCCTTTATCGAAGCCCATGTCGAAGTGATTGAAGAGCCGGATCGACAGGGGATGGTGACCGATGCCCTGGTGCAGAGCGTGACCACCCTGCTCAAGCTGGCCCTGGCCTACGGCCGGCCCCTGCCGGGTGACATATTGAAGATGATTGACAAGATCGGCGATCCTGGAAGTCTGGCTGACCTGGTCACCGTTTATCTGCAGCTTCCCCTGAAGAGCCAGCAGCAGCTGCTCGAGACGATCGACCCTCTCGACCGCCTCAAGGAAGTGTACCTGAACCTGACCAATGACGTTCAGAAGCTTCAATTGCGCGGCGAAGTACAGAGCGAGGTGGCCAAGCGTCTCGGCAAGACCCAGAAGGAGTTCCTGCTCAGAGAGCAGATGCGGGAGATTCAGAACGAACTCGGCGATGAGGATCCCCGTCAGGCTGAACTCAGGGAGTTTCAGCGGAAAATTGCCGACGAGTCGATGCCGGAGGAAATCCGCAAGGTGGCAGAAAAAGAGCTGGTCCGGCTTGAAAAAATCAATCCGGCGTCCCCGGAATACACCGTGTCGCGTACTTACCTGGAGTATCTGTGCTCTGTCCCCTGGACCACCGGCTCCGAGGATGTTCTGGATGTGTCCCTGGCTGAGGAGGTGCTGAACGAGGATCATTACGACCTGAAAGAGATCAAGGAGCGCATTCTCGAATACCTGGCGGTCCGTTCCCTGAAATCGGACACCCGGGGGCCGATCCTCTGTTTCGTCGGCCCCCCGGGGGTCGGTAAAACCTCCCTCGGTCGTTCCATCGCCCGCGCCATGGGGCGCAAGTTCATCCGCATGTCCTTGGGGGGGATGAAAGACGAGGCCGAGATCCGTGGGCACCGGAGGACTTATATCGGGGCGTTGCCGGGGCGGGTGATTCAGGAAATCTGCCGGGCCGAGGCCAACAATCCCGTTTTCATGCTCGATGAAATCGATAAGATCGGACAGGATTTCAGGGGGGACCCGGCATCGGCTCTTCTCGAGGTGCTCGATCCTGAGCAGAATTTTTCCTTTACCGATCATTACCTCGACGTGCCCTTCGATCTTTCCCGGGTCATGTTCATTACCACCGCAAACGTAATGGACCCCGTCCCTCATGCCTTGCGCGACCGTATGGAAGTGATCCCCCTTTCGGGATACAGCGATGAGGAAAAACAGCAGATCGCCTTCCGTTTTCTTATTCCGAAGCAGGTCAAGGAAAACGGTCTGGATGGAAAACCGTTGTCCTTTTCCGAGCCGGCGGTGTTGAAAATTATCAGGGACTACAGCCGGGAAGCGGGGGTGCGCAACCTTGAGCGGTTGATCGCCTCGGTCTGCAGGAAGATCGCCAAGGAGTTGACCCAGGGCAAGGAGGTCCTCTGGGATGTCGGTCCTGCCGAAGTATCCAAGCTGCTCGGACCCCGGCGTTTCTTCACCGATGTCGCCCAGGAGGAAGACCGGGTCGGAGTCGTGACTGGTCTGGCCTGGACCGAGTCGGGGGGGGATATCATCTTTGTCGAGGCTTCCTGCATGGAGGGCAAAAAGGCCTTGACCCTGACCGGCAGCCTCGGCGACGTGATGCAGGAGTCGGCTAAAACGGCACTTTCCTACGTGCGGTCCCATGCCGGTGTGTTTGGTGTTTCCCCGGGGATTTTCGAGGCCAGCGATATTCACATCCATGTGCCCTCAGGGGCGATTCCCAAGGATGGTCCCTCGGCGGGTATTACCATCGCCTGCGCCCTCATCTCATTGCTGAGCGGATGCCCGGCCCGTCGAGACGTGGCCATGACCGGTGAATTGACCCTTTCGGGGCGCATTCTCCCTATCGGCGGGGTGAAGGAAAAGGTTCTTGCCGCGCGCAGGGCGGGGGTCAAGAAGATTCTGCTGCCGGAGCGCAACCGGGAAAACCTGCGGGATATCGATAAGGCGATCCGGGAGACGATCGATGTGCGCTTTGTTTCGACCATGGAGGATGTTGTTGTCGAGACCCTTCTGTCCACAGGTCCCCAGGACCCCTGCGGTCCAGGAGATCGAGCCCCCTGGAGCGTCTTTTCGGACTCTGCCTCCCCATCGCTGGAGGACTGAAGAGCCGGCGTCTTTTACTGATGGCTCTTTAGCTGTCGACCCCTGTACGGTTCCCGTATATAATGGCCACCTGCCTGCGGGAGACCGACCCCGCTGCTATTCTCAGGGCCGGCATGCGTCGGCCCTGACGATTGTCCTGGATCTGAACTCAATCGGGTTTTAAATAAAGGAGTAAAAGGTGCCAAGTTATCGATTGTTGCGATGTTTCTTTGCTGCCGTGCTGCTGTTCAGCGCTGCCTTCCCGGCCGCATCCCAGACCCTCGAGGAGAAGGTCAGGGAGCATACCTTTGCCAATGGGATGAAGCTGCTGCTGGTTGAACGTCAGGATTCGCCGACCTTTGCCGCTTATATCACCATCGGCGTCGGCTCAGTTCATGAAGACAGCGAGACCCGCGGTGTGGCCCACCTTCTCGAACATATGTTGTTCAAGGGGACCAGAACCCTGGGAACAACCGATTACAAGGCCGAAAAGCCTCTCCTTGAGGCCATCGAAGAGGCCGGCGCCGCCCTCGACAAGGTCAAGGGAAGAAAGGATGCCGACCCGCAGCAGCTGGAGGCTCTGCGCACACGTCTGGCCAAACTGCAGGAAGAGCACAGCCGGTACGTGGTCAAGGACGAGTTTTCGCGGATCTATGCCGAAAACGGCGGCACCGGATACAACGCCTTCACCAGCAAGGATCTGACTACCTACCTGATTTCTCTGCCGGCCAACAAACTCGAACTGTGGGCCGCCATCGAGTCGGATCGCATGAAAAACGCCGTGCTGCGTGAATTCTATACCGAACGTGATGTGGTGATGGAGGAGCGCCGCCGCTCCTATGGCAGCAATCCCCGCGGTCTGCTCTATGAAAACCTGATTGCCAATGCGTATACCGTGCATCCCTATCGCAATCCGATCATCGGCTGGAATTCGGACATCGACAACCTCTCGCTGGCCGAAACCCGCGAGTTTCTGCACAAGTATTATGCCCCGATCAATACGGTCATCGCCCTGGTCGGCGATATCGACTTCGATTCCGCGGTTTCGACCATCGAGCGTAATTTCGGCGACATTCCGGCCGGGACTCCCCTGCCCGAAGTGACGGCCGTCGAGCCCGAGCCGAAGGGGGAGAAGCGGGTGCAGATCACCTTCGAGGCCGAGCCGCGTTTCTCCATGGCCTATCACAAACCGACCCTGCCCGAGCGCGATGACTACGTTTTCGACCTCATCGAGCAGGTCCTCAGCGAGGGGCGCACCTCGAGGTTGTACAAGTCGCTTGTGGTCGAAAAAAAGCTCGCCGCGGCGGTTTCGACCTCCATGGCCCCCGGCTCGCGCTACCCCAACCTCTTTGTCATTTCGGCGGTACCCCGCCACCCGCATACGGTCGAGGAAGTCGAGGCCGCCATCGATGAAGAACTCAAGCGCCTGGCGACGGTCCCGGTCAGCGAGGCGGATCTCGAAAAGGCCCGCAACCGCCTGGCCACCGATCGGTTGCGCTATCTCAGGGACAACGGCGGCCTGGCCCGCATGCTGACCTACTATCAGACCATCGCCGGGGACTGGCGCTACATTATCGATTACGACGATGTCGTGGCCGGCATCACTGCTGAGGAGATCATGGCCGTGGCGGCGTCCTATTTCACTCCGAAAAACCGCACTGTGGCCATTCTCAGCCGGGGAGGGGAGTAACTCATGCGTTATGCGATTTCTTGGGCTCTTGTTCTTTTCTGCCTTGCGCTTGGCGCTTGTGCGCCCTCGGCTTCGGTACGTCCGGACCAGCTGAGTTTTGCCCCGCTTGAATTCGAGTTTCCCGAAGTGCAAAAGGTTCAGCTGCCCAACGGCATCCGCCTTTACCTGAGGCAGAACCACGAGCTCCCCCTGGTTCAGGTGACCGCCATGGTCGGTGCCGGCAGCATCTCCGACCCGGCGGACCAGACCGGGCGGGGGGATCTTTTTGCGGTCGGCCTGCGCACCGGTGGCGCCGGCAGCCTGACTCCAGAAGAGCTGGATGAGAAACTGGAACAGATGGCCGCCGACGTTTCGGTGGCGACCGATACCTACACCACCACCGTCGGCCTGTCGCTGCGTAGCATCGACCTGCGCCCGGGCCTCGATATCCTCTCGCTTCTTCTGCGCGCCCCGGAATTCGACTCCGGTCGTTTGGATCTGGCTCGCCTGCAGGCCATTGAGGTGGTCCGGCGCCAGGATGACGAACCCGGCTCCGTCGCTTCGCGGGCCATGCAGGCGGCCCTGTACGGCGACCACCCGCTGGGGCGGACCCCCTCGGTCAAAACCCTGAACAACATTTCCCGCGATGACCTGGTGGCTTTTCACCGCGCCACCTTCCATCCCGACAACCTGTGGATCGGCATCAGCGGCGATTTTGACCGTCAGGCCCTGCTCGATGATCTCGAGGTGGTTTTCGGCGATTGGTCAGGTACCGCGGGCGAGGCCCAGGCCATCCCTGAGGTCGGCGCCCCGGCTAAGCCCGCCCTGTGGGTGGCCGACAAGGATCTTCCGCAGACGACCATCCTGTTCGGCGAACTGGGAATCGACAAGGACAACCCCGACCTTCAAGCTCTGCGGGTCATGAACTACATCCTCGGCGGCGGCGGCTTCAATTCCCGGCTGATGCGCGAAGTGCGTTCCAATCGCGGGCTGGCCTACTCGGTCTATTCCTACTACCAGGTGGGGCGGCTCCTTCCAGGGCCCTTTCTGGCCGGGTGTGAAACCAAAAGCGACTCCACCGCGGAGGTGGCCCGCCTGATGAAGACTCTCATGGAAGAGATGCGGCACGAGCCGGTCTCCGCCAAGGAACTCAAACTGGCAAAGGACAGCCTGGTCAATTCCTTTGTTTTTGCCTTTGACGATACCCACAAGGTGGTGACCCGGAAGATGCGGCTCGATTTTTACAACTATCCCGAGGGGTATCTGGAAACCTACCGCGACAGGGTGGCTGCGGTGACCATCGACGATGTGACCCGGGTTGCGCAAAAGTATCTGAACCCGGAGCGCCAGAACCTGGTTCTGGTAGGCAGTAAAAAGGCCTTTGCCGCTGAGTTCGGCTCCCTCGGTCTTCCGGTGCGCGAAATCAGCCTTGAGGAAAACGGCGCACAGTAAGCCCCGGCTTTGCTTAACTTTATTCGCCCATCACGGTGAAAACTGCTGAAGCGATGGAAAGTCTGACTAACTTCCGGCAACTGGTGACCCATGTCGATGAAATCTGGCAACGCTTCGAAACCAACTATCGCCCGATATCGCCTGTCACAAAGGGTGCGACGGCTGCTGTCGCCGCCCGATCAGGCTGAACACCTCCGTACCCGCGCCAGCCGGGCCGCTCCGAGGATCCCTGTCCCCTTCTCGAAGATGGGGGCTATCTCCTCTATGTGGCACTGCCGCACCCATGGCCTTCCCCCTGCTGATCGATCTCCAGGTGCTATGATTACACGCTCTGGCGTCTTGCCTTTCGCCCAACCGGTCTATATAATTGCATAGTTAGTGAATTTTACTGAAATCTCTGGCGGCGTTCCGCTGCAGCGATCAGGGAGGCGTCATGTCGAATCTTGGCGAGAAAATAGATAAGCTCAAGGCATTTGTCCTGCGTGATTTATGGCTGATCGATGCCTCTCAGCTGCCGCGCCTGCGCCTTTTTCTGTTGCGGCAGGCGCGGATCTGCATCTCGGTGGTACACGGCTTTTTAGCCGATCGCTGTATGCTGAGGGCCTCGGCCCTGACCTATGCCACCCTGCTGTCCATTGTTCCGCTGCTGGCCCTGATGTTTGCTGTCCTTAAGGGGTTCGGGGTGCAGAACGCCCTCGAACCGATCATTCTCGAAAACCTGGCCCTGGGAGCCGAGGACGTGGTCAGCCAGATCATCAGCTATATCGACAACACCAATGTGGCCCGGCTCGGCGTCGTCGGCCTTTGCGCCCTGCTGCTGGCGGTATTGACCCTGCTTTCCAACATCGAGAAGAGTTTCAACCATGTGTGGGGGGTCGAAGAGACCCGGCCGATTCTGCGCCGGTTTGCCGATTACTTCTCGGTCATCACCATCGGGCCGCTCTTTGTGCTGGCCGCCATATCGATGACCTCGACCATGCAGAGCCATGCCCTGGTTGCCCGGCTCCAGGAAAGCGTCTATTTCGGCCCCGTGATCCCGCTCCTGTTCAAGGCGATCCCCTTCGTCGGCATGTGGATCACCTTTACGGTCCTGTACATTTTCATGCCCAACACCAAGGTGCGCTACTCCGCGGCGCTGGCCGGGGGGATTTTCGGCGGGACCCTCTGGCAGCTGGCCCAGTGGGCATATCTTCATTTCCAGATCGGTGTCGGCAAGTACAACGCCATCTACGGGACCATGGCCGCTCTGCCGATTTTCATGGTGTGGCTCTACGTAAGCTGGCTGATCGTGCTGCTGGGGCTGGAGATGACCTACGCCTGGCAGAACCTGAGGACGATTCCCAGCGATGTGCGCAGCGCCGAGGTCAACTTTGCCAGCCGGGAGCGGGTTTCCCTCTCCATCATGCTGGTGGTGGCCGAGGCTTTTTACCGGGGCGAGAAACCCTGGGACGCCGAGCGGATCTCCAGCGAACTTGACCTGCCCCCGCGCCTGGCCGCCGATGTGCTGGCGAAACTGGTGAAGGTGGGCTACCTCTCCGAGGTTCAGGGGGAGGGGCATGAACGGTCCGCCTACCAGCCGGGGCGGGCCCCGGACAACCTGCCCGTGTACGATCTGTTGCAGGGGCTCAAAGGGCATGGCATCAGCTATGCCAGAATCTCCGACGTCGCCGAGCGCGAGATCGTGCGGGACATCGAGGACAAAATCGAACGGGCAGGGCGCGAGGCGCTGAACGGGGTGACCCTTCAGGACCTGGTGAAGGGAATGGAAGGACAGGCGGTGGGGAGTGAGGAGTGAGGGTTTTTACCCAATCACTTATCACCCATTACTGATCACCGGTTTTAAACGTTTTCAGACTGAACTCGCCGTTTTCGTACACGGCGTAGGAGTACTGGTCGATCCAGTCGCCCAGTGAAATCATCGTTTTATTTTCTATCCGGCGCAAGAGAGGGGCGTGAAAGTGGCCGGTGACGACCGCCTCGCAGCCCTCTGCAAAGCGCTGTCGTGCATGGTTTTCAAGTAGGTCTTCGGGAGCCCAGCGCACGCTTTTGGCCTCGTGGGTTTTCTGGCTGAGGGCGCTGGCACAGCGGGCGATGGCCCAGCTCCAGTCCGGGGGGAGGATGCGGGCCACAACGCGCACGGGGGCGCTGCGCAGAAAGCGGCGCAGAATCCGGTACCCCCTGTCTTGCGGGTTGATCAGGTCGCCGTGGCCGATGTAGACCTTTTTCCCGCCGATTTCGACAATGCCGCCGTCCGGCAGCACCCGACAGCCGAGCACCTCTTCGATATAGGGGCCGAGGTGAAAATCGTGATTTCCCTCGACAAAGACAATCTTCCCTCCCGCTGCCCGCAGTTGGCGCAACGCCTCGAGCAGCGGCACGTAGGGGGCGAAGACCGTGTAGCGGAAGCCGATCCAGAACTCGAAAACATCCCCGAGCAGGTAGAGGGTGCCGATATCCTCCCTGTTTTCAGACAGGAAGTTCAGCAGCGCCTGGTAATTGGCGTCGGCGGGATCATACAGGTGGGCATCGGCAATAAAGATATCTTTCATGGGAGCCAACTATAGTTACGGCTTCCGGCAATGTCAATATGGATGGTGTACGTGACTGAGAATATCCCCGATATCCCGAACCGCCTGAAAACCGGATTTTCCGCCGGCCTGCAGACGACGGTGAAGCTCTTCAAGTTCGTTCTGCCGCTCTACGTGATCGTCGATCTGCTCAAGCAGACCGACCTGGTCGATCAACTCGGTTCCCTGTTCGCTCCCCTGATGCAACTTTTCGGTCTGCCGGGCGAGGCCGCTTTCGCCTTCGTGGCGGCGTTTCTGCTCAACCTGTATGCCGCCATCGCGGTCATGGCTCCCCTTGACCTCACTCCCTGGCAAGTGACCCAGTGCGGGCTGATGATGGGGATCGCCCACAACCTGGTGCTCGAAGGGGGCGTGCTGCGCAGCACCGGGGCCCGCGGCGGACTGCTGACCCTCTGTCGTCTTGGCATCGCCGCTCTGGCGGGAATTTTTCTTTGCGCGCTGCACAGCCTGTGGGGGGGATGATGGAGCCGCTCTATTCGTCGCTGCTGGGGGCCGGTCAACTTGCCTTGAAGCTGCTGCTGATCATCGTTCCGCTTGTGACCCTCTTCGAGGTACTGCGCTACATGCCCCTGTTTCGTCGGGCGGGAAAAGCGTTCGACCCGATGATGCGGGGAATGGGGCTCTCGCGAGAGGCTGCAGTGCCGCTCTTTACCGGAATATTTCTCGGTATTGCCTACGGAGCCGGCATTATCATCCGCGTCGCGCAGGAAAAACGGCTGCCGCGCCGCGAACTCTTTCTCATGGGGTTGTTTCTCGCCACCTGCCACGCGGTGATCGAGGACACCCTGCTGTTTGTCGTTATCGGCGGAAACGGCTGGGTCATGCTGGGAGTGCGGGTGCTGCTGGCGGTGGTATTGACGGCGCTGCTGGCCAGAGTCTGGAAAAA
>CALZIC010000018.1 GCA_945787285.1 uncultured Desulfuromonadales bacterium | reverse complement strand
GAAACACCGAGAATGATTTTTTTGCCGATTAACATCCCAACCCTCCTGCCGATCCCCGCATTGCGACAAGTGCACCGTGCGGCTACTCCTGTCTTCTGATTCTGGCCCTATTCGGCGTTGCCTGCGTTGCGCCAACTTGACTTCGCGCAAAACTAGGCCTGCGTTGGCGACGCGTTGACAACACCAAAAATGTCTCAGAATTCATCGCCACGACTAACCACACAGGGCACTAGCCCATTCCGACAAAGGGGTTGACGTCTATCTCCCGGCCGATGGTCGTATCCGGGCCGTGTCCCGGGTGCACCACGGTCCCCTCAGGCAGGCTCATGATGTGCTTGCGGATTCCGTCAATAAGCTGGTGGTGGTCCCCGCCGGGAAGATCGGTGCGGCCGATCGACCCGGCAAAGAGCGCGTCACCGGAGAAGAGGTGTCCCTGGCCATACAGGCAGATGCCCCCCGGTGAATGCCCCGGGGTAAAGACCACCTGGAACGTCAGCTCGCCGAGTTCCAGCACTTCCCCCCCCGAGAGAAGGCGGGTCGGTTCGGGTGACAAGACCGCCTGCAGGCCATAGAGGGCCGCATGCTCCGGCGCGGTTTTCATCAGCGGGGCATCGTTTTCATGAATCAGCAGTTCCCCACCGGCTTCTTCAAGCACGCCGCGGTTTCCGCCGATATGGTCGAAATGCCCGTGGGTGTTGACCACCATCTTCAGGCTCAGCCCTTCCTCTTCAAGGACGTCCAGCACCAGCCCGGGCTCATCACCCGGATCAACAACCATCGCCTGCCGGGTCGCAGGGCACCAGACTACAAAACAATTAACCTGCAACGGACCAACGGGAATTGCCTCTATACGCATGTGTCTACTCCTTTTCTTTGTCCGGAGCCGAAAAGAGATCGAGATTTTTTCCGCGCAACTGCTCGCCCAAGGTGACGCGTTTCGACGACCTCCGCTCCGCCGACCGGCTCTTTAAAGAAATAGCGGTCGTACAGCCGGTGATAACTGGTCCAGGGTCCGCCGCGATCGGGATCCTTGGCGATATGGGTGCGCACCCCGTTGATCTTTGAATCGAGATCGTCGAGATAACTGAGGATCACCGCCTCCAGGGTTTTAGGTCTTTTCGGCGAACCGTATTCGTACTGCCCGTGGTGGGAGAGGAGCATATGCTTGACATGCACCGCCAGGCTGGCGGGAAAGCCTTCGATGGTGCGGATCTTCTCCTCGACCATCTCGACCCCGATCACGATATGACCGAGGAGTTTGCCCTCGTCGGTATAATCGAAGGCACGCTCATAACTGAGTTCGACCACCTTGCCGATGTCGTGCAGCAGGGACCCGACCACCAGCAGATCGACATTCAGCCCCGGATAACGCCGCCCGATATCCTCGGCCAGATCGGCGACGGCCAGGGAGTGCTCAAGCAGGCCGCCGAGAAAGACATGATGCATCGCCTTGGCCGCCGGAGCGATGCTGTAGCGGTGAAAGAACTCACGGTCCTCGACAAAGGCCTGCATCAAGCGCATCAGGAAAGGGTCCTGGAGGTTTTCCACCTTAGCCAGGAAATCGGCCTGCATCTGCTCGGTGGTTCGGTCTGAAACCGGCAGGTAGTCGCCGAGGTCGACATTTTCTTCGGCCACCTTTGCCAGGTCCTGGATGACCAGCTGCATTTTACCGAGATACACGCTGGCCTTGGCCCGAAGATGGACGAAGTCGTTCTTCTCGAAACGGCTGTTATACTCATCGACCCGATCCCAGATGCGTCCTTCGACGTCACCGCTGCGATCGGCCAGCCGCAGGGTCATGTAGGGCTTGCCGTTTTTGGCCATGGCCATGACCTTGTCCGCAACCAGGAAGGTCCCCTCGATCAGGTCTCTTTCCTTGATCTGTTCTACATAGAGATTTTTCAATTAGAGCTCCCGCTTGTTACATTCTGTACGATGTTCTCCGCCGCCCGCAGGCCATCGAGGGCGGCACTCATGATTCCGCCGGCGTAACCGGCTCCTTCGCCCGCCGGGTACAGGCCGGGGTGGGAGATCGACGCACCGCTCTGGTCCCTGACGATCCGCAAGGGGGCCGATGTGCGCGTCTCGACCCCGGCGAGGGTGGCCTCAGCCGTGACAAAACCGCGCATGCGGCGATCGAAATGGGGCAGGGCCCGGCGCAGTCCTTCAGTAACAAAAGGTGGAAGGACCGCATCAAGATCGGCCTCACGGACCCCGGGCCGGCAACTCGAGGGCAAAGGGCCATCCCCTTTGCCAAGAAAAGCCATCAGGTTCTGCGCCGGAACGCGATAGTCCCCGCCTCCGGCTGCATAAGCCGCCTCTTCCCAGCGCCTCTGAAAACGGACCCCGGCCAGGGGGTCGGTCTCCCCCAGGTCTTCAACACGAACAGACACCACCAGGGCACTGTTGGAGCGCTCCGCAGCACGGCTCAGAAGGCTCATGCCATTGACCACCACCCCGCCCTCCTCCGAGGCGGCGTTGACGACCTCACCGCCCGGACACATGCAGAAGGAATAGATTCCCCTGCGTGTCTCGGGGTCGTTCCAGGCCAGGGAATAGTCGGCCGTCGGCAGGTTGGGATGTTCGGCCATGCCGTACTGAATGGTGTTGATCAGGGGCGCCGGATGCTCAACCCTGACCCCCACGGCAAACGGCTTCAACTCCAGGGCGACCCCGTGCCGCTGCAGCATGCGGTAGGTATCCCGGGCACTGTGCCCCGGTGCCAGCACCAGACTGTCGCAGGCGATGGTTCCCCGGTCGTCGAAAATACCGGATTTCACCCGGTTGCCCATCCCCTCCAGGCCCGTCAGGCGTGTCGCAAAGCGGATATCGACGCCGAGTCTCTGCAGTTCCTTGCGAAAATTGATCAGCACCAGGCGCAGACGGTCGGAACCGACATGAGGCTTGGCCTGACGGAGAATTTCCTCGGGGGCACCGAAGGCGACCAGGGTCTCCAGAACGAAACGCATCCAGGGGTTATTGACCCGCGTTGTCAGTTTGCCGTCGGAAAAGGTTCCCGCCCCCCCCTCTCCAAACTGAATATTGCTCGAGGAATCGAAGGTGCCGTCCTGCCAGAACAGCCGGACGTCCTTCACCCTCTGCTCCACCGGCCGGCCCCTTTCGACAAGGGTAACCGACAAGCCGTAGCGGGCAAGCTGCAGCGCCGCAAAGAGACCGGCCGGCCCCATCCCCACCACCAGAACCCGGTGACGGACCCCCAGAGGAGACGCCTGCGGCGTTTCAAGGGGTTTGGCCTTTTCCAGAGCACGGTTGCTGTGATTGCGGCGCAGTACCGTCTCTTCGCCGGTCACACAGAATTCGACGGTATAGACCCTTAGGATCCTTGTTTTTTTTCGGGCATCGATGCCTCGCCGAACGATTCGCAAATCGGTTATCCCGGCCGCGTTGATACCCAGCAGCCCGGCAACTTTTTGAGCAAGGACGCCTTCGTCTTCTTCCAGGGTCAGGGCGACTTCCCTCAACCGTAATGCCATGTACAACCCACTCCTACCCGAAGGGCAATTGAATATTTAAAACCGTGCCCGTGCAAGGATCGCTCTCCACAGAGATCCGTCCCCCGTAGGTTTTTACGATTCTCAACACAACGGAGAGCCCGAAACCGGTCCCCTTGGTCTTGGTGGTAAAAAAAGGATCGAAAACCTTGTTGAGGTTTTCCTGGGGAATTCCCTTGCCGGTATCTGACACGGCAATGTAAATCCAACGACCGTCATGCGAAAGACGCACGCCAAGAGTTCCGCCTTCCTTCATTTCATAAAGGGAGTTGGTAAACAGGTTGGTAAAAATCTGTTCCAGTTCGGAGGCATCGGCCAATATGGGAGGGGGAAGCGAGACAAATTCCTTCTCCAGCCGTACCCCCTGGGCCTTGAGCTGCTCGGAGACCCCGTCGAGTACCCGCTCGATAATATTCGGCAGAGAAACCATATGCAGCTCGTACTGTGGTCGCTTGCTGGCGGCCAGAAGTTTGACCAGAATATCATCGATACGGTCGACCTCTTTGAGGGTCTTGTCGGCATAACTCGTCAGTTCCGAGTCCTTTTCAAGCCCCCCCTTGAGCAGCTGCACAAAGAGACTGATTGTGTTGAGTGGATTGCGAATTTCATGGGCCATGCCTGCGGAAAGATGCCCCAGCGCAGCAAGTTTCTCTGACTGGACGATTTCGGCGTGGGCCCGTTCCAATTCACGGGACTTCTCCTCGACCCGACGCTCGAGTTCAAGGTTCCACTGCTCGATTTCCCGCATCAGCCGCTCGCGTTCCTTGATCAGTTCACGATTGTGAATTTCGATGCTGCGGATGCGAAGGACATTTTCGAGCCGGTCGATAAGGTCCTGGTTGTTAAAGGGCTTGAGAATATAGTCGGAAGCGCCGGCCTTCATCATCTCGACGGCGACCTCCTCGCTCCCCTTGCCGGTGAACATGATGACATAGGTGTCCGGATAGCCATCGCGGATTTTTCGAAGAGCGGTCATGCCGTCCATTGCCGGCATCATGTAGTCGAGCAGGACCGCAGCAGGACGCTCCCTCTCGATCAGTTCCATGCCCTCTTCGGCACTTTCAGCGGTGAAAATCTGATACCCCTTGCCCCGCAGTATCATCGAGGTCAGTTCGAGGATGATGCGTTCATCATCAACCACGACTATCCGTTCACCCATGGCGCGAGTCCTTTTCCCTCAGAGACAAAACCGACGAACGCCTGGTAGAATAACCGCCCCCCCGGTTTTTGACAAGGGAAATCCCGGGCCACGACTGCCCGCCAAACGACGAAAGGCGGGCTCACGCCGCCTTTCGTTTCGTTCTCTGTTTTTTAAGGAAAAGTGTCTGATTTATTCGTTGATCCGGATGGTCATGACCGGGATGGTCGACTTGCGAACGACCTTCTCGGCGGTGCTGCCGAACAGAACGTGGTCGAGCCCTGCCCGTCCGTGGGTACCCATGATGATGAGATCGGCGGAGACCTCGGTGGCCTTTTTGATCACCTCATCGTAGGGGATGCCTGGGAGAATATAGGTTTCGTAATTATCGATACCCTTGACATGGGTACGGCAGAATTTTTCCATCATCTTCTGCGCGCCCGCCTCGATTTCCTGCTCGAGTTTTTCGAACGATATGTGGGGTACGTAAAAGCCCCGAAGATCGACCGGTTCGTTGATGACGTGGATTATAACCAGCTTGGCCTCGTATTGCTTGGCCAGAGACAGAGCGTAACTGAAGGCATAGTCGGAACTTTCCGAAAAATCGGCGGCAAACAGGATGGTTTTAAAGTCTTTCATCATAGCCTCCACAGGCTGGGCAATATGGCCGAGCGGTCACTGGACCGGTACATTGCGATTGAAAATTTTATCCATCACTGCCTTGAGTTCGTCAAGCTTGACCGGTTTGTGCAGATATTCGAACGCTCCAAGACTCATCGCCTGAAGATACGATTCCACTTCGCCGAACGCCGTGATCATGATGACATTGGTGCTGGGGTGCTGGCGATTCAACTCGTGCAGAAAGGCCAACCCGTTCATTCGCGGCATATTAATGTCGCTGATGACCAGGTTAACACGGTTCTCGCCAAGGAACTCGAGGGCTTCGTAGCCATCAGCAACGCTGTCGACCTCGTAGCCTTCCTGCGATAGAAGCTTGGTCAAGCCGATGCGCGCATTTTCTTCATCATCGACCACCAGAATTTTATTCAGTCTCTGCCCCAAGCTTCAACTCCTATATTTATTTGAGTATAAATTTACCATGCCCAAAAAGACTGTCAAGACAGTCAATTAACAAGAGCGTAACAATGCGCATAAAAAGACGCCGGCCAGTCGATCGGGAAGTAGGCAATGTCGGGAATTCAGCAAGATTGATCGTGCCAGATCTGGATTAATTCTCTGGCGAGGAAGGTAAACGTTTCTGCGCTGTCCTTTCCTGCGGCAAGCACCTCGTCGTGGCTCAAACCCGATGGGGCGATCCCTGCGGCAGGATTGGTAATCAGGGAGAGCCCGGCGATATCCATCCCCAGGTACCTGGCCATGATCGCTTCAGGCACCGTGGACATGGAGACCGCATCGGCACCCATTTTCTGTAAAAATCGGATTTCGGCGGGAGTCTCGTAGGAAGGCCCCATAAGGGCGGCGAGGACTCCGCTGTGCAGCCCGATCGACTCCTTGGCCGCATACTCCGAGAGCCTGGGAAAAAAGGACTGACGGTAAAGACCGCACAGATCGACGAAGGGATGTACCTTCTCTCCACGCAAGGGGTTATCCCCCATCAGGTTGATGTGATCGCAAATCACCATGAAGTCGCCGACCCGAAACGAGGGATTGACTCCGCCGACAGCATTGGTCAGAAGGATTCTCCGGCAGCCGAGGCTGTGCGCCAGGCGAACCGGAAGGGACGCCTGGCGGGCGTCGTACCCCTGGTAAAGATGGAAGCGGCCCTGAAACACCAGCACCCTCCACCCCTCGAGAACACCCGCAACAAGGCGACCGGCATGACCGGCAATCACATCGGAGGGGAAGCCGGGAATCTGGTGATAATCAACCGTGACCGGATGCTCGATATCCTCCACGAGGGTACCAAGCCCTGAACCGAGAATCACCGCAAGATCAAAATCGTCATCACCGAAAAGCTCTTTTAACTTTTCGGCGGAGTGAGACTCTTCAGCCGTCATTTACCTGCCCTTCTGCAGCTTGATGCCATGTCGGGCCTCCGGCATGCAGCCTACGGCACCAAGGGATGTCATTGTGCCTCGCCCTCCACCGGTTCGGCAGGTTCAAGGACCAGCGTTGCAGCATCCGCCATATCGATCGCCTCCCCATCCAGCCAAGCCAGAAAGGCCGCGGGTTTGTCGGTATGCAATCGAAGGGACTTCTCCACCCGCCAGCTCAGGGCCGTTTCCGGCGGAAGGTCGTAGTCCTGCTTGGGACGACCGTCCACCTCGACCTGAATGGCGACAGGGCCGGAAGTCTTGATCCTGAACAGGGCACCCTCCTTGGGGAGGACGGAGAGATGGGAAACCTTTTCCATCGTTACAGCTGGAGGTTCCGCGGCTGCCTCCTTCGAGGTCTCGGCCCCCTGCTCCGCCACAACCACCACATTGGCCCGCTCCGGCACTCCCGTGCCGCTGCGCATGAAAACGGCCACGAGAACGATCAGTCCCGAGACTATCACGAGTAAAAGAATAGTCCAGTTTCGTCCCCGCGATTCGGTTTCATCGGGAACGTCCCCTGTTTCTTCAAGCGGCTGTTCCAGTTCCTGCTCACCAGCACCCAACTGAGCACGAAGTTGCGCCACCACCGAATCAGGCGCCAAAGAAAGACATTCGGCATAGCTCTTTACAAAACCATACAGATAGGCCTCTCCTGGCAGAGCATCAAACCGGTCTTCCTCCAGGGCGCTCAGGAGATCGGTCTGAATCCGGGTCTTTTTGGCGACATCATCAATCGACAGGCCGATCTCGACCCGGCGATTCTGTAACAATTTTCCGACAGTTACATGGTTCTGCTCAGTCATAGGGCTATTCCAGAAGTCTGAGGAAGTCACTGGCCTGACGGCCAAACTCTGTACCTGAATCGATACGCACAACCTCGGAAAACGATTTGGCGGCCTTCTGCCGCTCGTTTATTTTCATATAGGCCAGGCCCGTCTGATAGTGAGCTTCCTGGTAGTCCGGGGCGAGCATGAGGGCCCTCTGGTATTCCTCAAGGGCCATATCAGCCTTTCCCATCGCCAGGTATGTGTCGCCAAGGCGCACATAAGGCAACGGGTAACTTCTGTTGCGCATGATAGCCTCTTTGAAGGCGGTCACCGCTTCGAGATAATCCCCTTTTTTTAAAAGGGCGACTCCAAGCCCTGTCAGCGCAAGTTCCTGCTGGCCGAAAAGAATATTGGACGACGCCTTGCGGAAATAATCGATGGCCTCGTCATGCCGCCCCGTATTGAGATAAAGAGCAGCCAGGTTGTTTTGAATTTCAGGGTTGTCGGCACTCACCTCAAGAGCCTTGAGGTAATGAGCCTCGGCCTCGGAGTGAGCCTTCTTCAGATGGTATGCCTGGGCCAGGGCATTCTGATAATCGCTGTTGAGCGGATCGAGCTTTTCGGCCTCGATAAACTCCTTCAAAGCCCCGGTGACATTCTGCTGCCTGAGGTAGGACAGGCCAAGCATGTAATGGCTCTGTCCGGGTGGCGCTTTGGGCACTTTTGGGGATGTGGCGCAACCGGCCGGAATCAGCAGCATGGACAAAACAAGCAGACACAGAAATCTGTTCAGCAAATTGACCTCCTAGAGAGTAGACAGAAAACGCCCGAGCTTTTCCAGAAAACGCTCCCGTCGGGTGTCAGCCTCATCCGGAGCGGATGAGGCTGCATTCGAATCAGGAGAATCTTCGCCCTGCCCGGGAGCCTCGGCAGCAGGAACCCAACCAGGGCGAGGTAAGGGCAAATCAAAGACGGCAGGTGCCTCCACCCCCTGGTAGACGGGGCTGGCTTGCCACTTGCGGGCTTTTTCCTCCGGCTCAAGATGCTGCAACTCGGTTTCATCAAGCATAAAGCCCATCGACTCGGAAAAGCGTTCCCCCTCGTCGATAACCGATTGAACCTTTTTGAGCGGCACCTCTCCCTGGTCATTCAGGTAAAACGCCAGGCGATGCGTTTCGTGCAGGTGAAAAACAGCCGCGATCCGAATTCCCCCGGAGTCGGAATAGGCACAGAGGTAAGCGGTAGCCCTTTGCGCCGGCTTTCCGGGAAGCGCAACCTGCGAACCTCCCAGCGACCGATAGAGTCTCTTGACCCTGGTTGCCGGAATGTCGAGCCGCTCTATTTCGTCATGCAGTATGAACATGATGGACCCCAGGAGGTCAGCTCGGACCATCCAGATTGTTCTGTCACGTGAATTGGGCTGAATCCTTTTTCAGCCTCCGGGACACTCGGGCTGCCGAAGGCGGTGGAAGCCCAACAGGGTCAAAGGTGTTTGCCCATCAGAATATCAAGCCTGACCTTTGTCTCCTCCGGGATCAGCGCTTTGTTGGTCATAACGGCATACTTGAGAGCTTCCCCACAGGCGCAGGTGCGGGAATCGACGACTTTTTTAGCCGCGGCCTTGATGATGTTGCGGGCCGTAGCCACATTCTGCTGAATAATGGCGATGACCGCTTCGACCGAGACGTCGTCATGCTCCTGGTGCCAGCAGTCGTAATCGGTGGCCAGCGCCACCGTGGCGTAGCAGATTTCCGCTTCTCGGGCCAGCCGGGCTTCAGGGATGTTGGTCATGCCGATG
This sequence comes from uncultured Desulfuromonadales bacterium, assembly GCA_945787285.1. Classification (GTDB taxonomy): domain Bacteria; phylum Desulfobacterota; class Desulfuromonadia; order Desulfuromonadales; family Trichloromonadaceae; genus CALZIC01. Next base: position 9,652 of record CALZIC010000018.1, on the reverse strand, counting down.
ATGTCGACCCCCCAGCTGCGGTAGATATTCGATTCGGCCCGGGTCGAGAAGTTTGGCCCCTCGATGCAGATATAGGTGCCGCCTTTATGCACCGTGGCGCCAACTTCGCAGGCTGCGTCGTAAAGGATGCCGGAGAGGTCGGCACACACAGGGTCGGCAAACTGGACATGCCCGACCACCCCGTCACCAAAAAAGGTCGAGGCGCGCTTGCCCTGGGTGCGGTCGAAGAACTGGTCGGGAATCACGATGTGCCCGGGTACGATCTCTTCTTTCATGCTGCCGACCGCCGAGACCGAAATGATCTGCTCGACGCCAAGCTGCTTCATTCCATGGATATTCGCACGATAAGGGACTTCCGAGGGAAGGTAGCGATGCCCGCGGCCATGACGGGGCAGAAAGACCAGCTTGACGCCGTCGAGCGTCCCGGTGATGTAGGCATCGGAAGGGTCCCCGAACGGGGTCGTCAGAGTCAATTCCTCAACATTGGAAAAACCGTCAATTTCGTAGAGGCCGCTGCCCCCGATTACACCGATTACAGGTTGTGCCATGGAATCGATCTCCTTCTTTGGCGATATGGATAACGAAAATGGGTTCAACCCAGATCTGCGGGACCGGGGCGGATTCGGGTTCAATCAGGCAGCGGCAGCTGCCCCTGCTGACGATCGAGCTTGCCTTTGAGCTGGCCGCAGGCCGCACTGATATCCTGCCCCTTGCTGGCGCGCCGAATCGCCACGATATTGCGATTCAGCAGATAGGTCTGAAACGCCTCGATACTTTCTGCCAGAGGGGAGCGAAGGGCCGACCCTTCATGCTCATTGTAGGGGATCAGGTTCACCTTGGCCTTGACACCGTGCAGGAGCTTGACCAGTCGCTTGGCGTCCTGGATCGAATCGTTCACGTCTCTGATCAGGATATATTCGAACGTAATGCGCTGATGCTGCAACAGGGGAAACTCCCGGCAGGCCTTCATCAGTTCACTCAAGGGGTAGCGTTTATTGATCGGCATCAGCTCGTTGCGCACCTCATCCGTGGTGGCATTGAGAGAGACGGCGAGATTAACCCGGATGCGCTGGCCCAGTTCCACCATCTGGGGCACCAGCCCCGAGGTCGAAAGGGTCACTTTTCGGGTGCCGAAGCCGAGCCCCTCAGGGATGTAGAAGATCTGCAACGCCCTGACCACATTATCGAGGTTATGCAGAGGCTCTCCCATCCCCATCAGCACGATATTGTTGACCGGGCCGTCCTTGCTCACGGCACAAACCTGATTGACGATTTCGGAGGTCTCCAGGTTGCGGGTCAGCCCGAAGGTTCCGGTCAGGCAGAAGGAGCACTGCATGGCGCATCCGACCTGGGTCGAAATGCAGATCGTCGACCGCTCTCCGTCCATGGGAATACGCACCGACTCGACCGTCTGGCCGTCCGACAGGCGAAACAGGTACTTACGGGTGCCGTCTCGGCTTTCTTCGACAACTTCGGGCTCCCAGTCAGAAACGAAGGCCCGGGCTTCCAGGTTTTCCCGAAACGCCTTGGAAAGATCGGTCATTTCGGTAAAATCGGTCACTCCCCGAGCATAGACCCACTGAATAATCTGCTTGGTGCGAAAAGGCTTCTGCCCCATCCCCGCCATGAACAAGCCCAGCTCCTCGGGGGAGAGATTTTTTATATCGATCCTGCTATCCTTCTTCATCTATCTCCTGGCGGGAAAACCCACGCTTTTCCAATAAAATAACCTGCAAATTCTACCCGAAGGGGGCCTTTTCCACAAGTCGATTCTAACGCAGGTCTCCCAAGAAGCAGAATCACGGAATAATTAACGCAAAAATCCCAGCGGAATGTTATTCCGCTGGGATCAATCTACAACCTCAAGCAACACAAGGCCACATCCGGGATAATCCCGCTGAAATTAAAGCAGCTCCAGCCCGGAAAAGAAGTAGGGGATTTCAAAAGCGGCGGTCTCGGGGGCATCGGAGCCGTGAGTGGCGTTCTCGCCGATGGAGGTACCGAACTCCTTGCGCATGGTGCCTTCAGCAGCTTCTGCAGGGTTGGTGGCACCCATCAGGTCACGCCATTTCTTGATGGCGCCTTCGGCCTCAAGAACCATAACGACGCAGGGGCCGCTGCTCATGAAGTCGGTCAGTTCGCCGAAGAAGGGACGCTCACTGTGAACATAGTAGAAGCCTTCTGCCTCGACCTTGCTCATGTAAAGCTTTTTAAGGCCGACGACCTTGAAGCCTTCAGCGTAGATACGGGTAATGATTTTACCGGCGTTGCCGGCAGCGAAAGCGTCGGGCTTAACAATAGCGAAAGTTCTTTCCATCTCAAATTCCTCCATCTTATTTATTGATTAATTGGTCAAACTTGCGCTTTTTATCATCAACCCCAAAAAATGTCAAGATTATCCCGCTGCCCTGCCCTGCGGCTCCGGCCTGCAGGATAAAAAAAGGGCGGGTCCGAAGACCCGCCCATTGAGCATTCCCGAAAAATCCGGGAAAAAGAATGTACGATCAGCCAACTCAGGGAAGAAGGGACTTGATGTATTCCCGGTTGAGTTTGGCGATGAATTTGACGTCGATCCCCTTGGGGCAGGACGCCTCGCACTCGTAGTGGTTGGTGCAGTTACCGAAACCTTCGGTCTCCAGAGCTTCGGTCATCGCCTTGACACGAGCCTTGGCTTCAGGAGCGCCCTGGGGCAGAACCGCCAGTTGAGCAACCTTGTTGCCGGTGAAAAGCATGGCCGAGCTGTTGGGGCAGCCGGCTACGCAGGCACCGCAACCGATGCACTCGGCAGCGTCCATGGCGTAGTCTGCAACAGGCTTGGCAATGGGCAGGGCGTTGCCGTCAGGGATCCCGCCAGTATGGCAGGAGGTATAACCGCCGGCATTCTGGATAGCATCGAGAGCGGCACGGTCAACGATGAGGTCTCTGAGGATCGGAAAGGCACGGGCCCGCCAGGGCTCAATGTAGATGGTATCCCCATCTTTGAAAGAGCGCATGTGCAGCTGACATACGGTGGTACGGTCCTGCCCGCCATGGGTACGGCCGTTGACGACCTGGGAACACATGCCACAGATGCCTTCGCGGCAATCGTGATCAAACGCGATCGGGTCCTTGCCGGTCCTGATCAGCTCCTCGTTAACATCATCGAGCATCTCGAGGAAAGACTGGTCAGGACTGACGTCCTTAGCCTGGTATTCCTCGAGTTTGCCAATGGCATTAGGGCCCGCTTGGCGCCATACAAAAAGTGTAAGGTTCATTATTTGTAACTCCTTACTGCCAGGTGAACATTTTCGAATTTCAGAGGCTCCTTGTGCAGCTCAGGCTCGTTGCCGGCACCTTTGAACTCCCAAGCCGCAGCATAGGCGAAGTTCTCGTCATCACGCATGGCCTCGCCGTCCTCGGTCTGGTGCTCAGTGCGGAAGTGACCGCCGCAGGACTCCTCGCGATGCAGGGCGTCCTTGGCCATCATTTCGGCAAACTCGAGGAAGTCGGCCAGACGGCCGGCGTTTTCGAGCTGCTGGTTGAGCTCGTCACCGTTGCCGGTAACTTTGACGTTATTCCAGAACTCTTCGCGGAGTTCGGGAATGCGCTTGAGAGCATCCTTGAGGCTGGCATCGCTACGGGCCATGCCGACGTTCTCCCACATGATCTTTCCGAGTTCACGATGCATCTCGGAAACAGTCTTCTTGCCGTTGATGGAAAGAAGCTTTTCAATATCGCCGGTAACGTCTTCAGCCGACTTCTTGAAGGCTGCATGATCGTCCTTGACCTGGCCGGGGGTAACGGTAACCAGGTAGTTGGCGATGGTGTAGGGAATGACGAAGTAACCGTCGGCCAGACCCTGCATGAGGGCCGAAGCACCGAGACGGTTGGCGCCGTGAACGGAGAAGTTGGCTTCACCGAGTACGAACAGGCCGGGAACGTTGCTCATGCAGTTGTAATCGACCCACAGACCGCCCATGGAGTAATGGGGAGCGGGGTAGATACGCATCGGCTGCTTGTAGGCGTTTTCGTCGGTGATCTTTTCGTACATCTCGAAAAGGTTGCCGTAACGCTCGCGGATGGTATTTTCGCCGACACGGTCGATGGCCGACTTGTAGTCAAGGAAAACACCGCGCTTGCCGGGTCCGACGCCACGCTCGTCGTCGCACTGCTCCTTGGCGGCACGGGAAGCGATATCGCGGGGAGCGAGGTTACCGAAGGAGGGGTACTTACGCTCCAGGTAGTAATCGCGATCCTCGTCAGCAACATCCTGAGCGGGCTTGTCGCAGTCTTCCTTCTTCTTGGGAACCCAGCAGCGACCGTCGTTACGCAGCGACTCGGACATCAGGGTCAGCTTGGACTGATGCTCGCCGCTCTGAGGAATACAGGTCGGGTGAATCTGGGTGTAGCAGGGGTTGGCCATGAAAGCGCCTTTTTTGGCGGCTTTCCAGGCGGCGGTAACGCTGCAGCCCATGGCGTTGGTGGAGAGGTAGAAGACGTTGACGTAACCACCGGTGGCCATGATAACGGCATCGCCCCAGTGGGACTCGATCTCGCCGGTGGTCAGGTTACGCACGGTGATGCCGCGGGCAACGCCGTCAACCACGACCAGGTCGAGCATCTCGGTGCGGGGATGCATGGATACGGTCTTGGCTTTAACCTGGCGGCACAGAGCCGAGTAGGCGCCGAGCAGCAGCTGCTGGCCTGTCTGGCCGCGTGCATAGAAGGTACGGGAGACCTGAGCACCACCGAAAGAGCGGTTATCAAGGTAACCGGCGTAGTCACGGGCGAAAGGAACGCCCTGGGCGACGCACTGGTCGATAATGTTGTTGGACACCTGAGCCAGACGCCAGACGTCGGCCTCGCGGGCACGGAAGTCGCCGCCCTTGATGGTGTCGTAGAAGAGGCGAAAGATGCTGTCGCCGTCGTTGGGATAGTTTTTCGCAGCGTTGATACCACCCTGAGCAGCGATGGAGTGAGCGCGGCGAGCACTGTCCTGGTAGCAGAAAGCGTGAACGTTATAGCCGAGCTCCCCGAGAGAAGCAGCAGCAGCGCCCCCGGCGAGGCCGGTTCCGACTACGAGGACTTTGTATTTACGCTTATTAGCCGGGTTGACCAACTTCGATTCGAAGCGGTGCTTATCCCAGGATTTCTCAATAGGTCCGGTAGGACATTTGCCGTCAAGTATCACGTGAACCCCCTAGATCTTTACGATGCCAGCGATGATGAGAATGGGAATGGAGATGTAGCCGAACAGCAGAACCAGAGCTACCCCCTTGCTAACTTTCCCGACAACCGGAAGAGAAGGTCCATTGTTGAGGCCGAAGGTCTGCAGGAAGCTCTGGAAGCCGTGGCTTACATGCAGGAACAGGAAGACCATGGACGCAACGTAGACCAGCGAAACGATGAACTTCTGGAAGCTCAGAACCACCATGGAGAAGACATCGGGGCGGCTCAGGGCGTCAACCGGAAGCTGGCTGGCGGAGATCTCAGGGTTGGTGACATGCATGGTGAAGTGGAGGATGTGATAGACGACAAAAGCGAGCAGAACAAGACCGCTGATGATCATCGACTCGGAGGCGAAATTGGCCCGGCTGAGCTTTTTTACGGCATAACTGCTAGGAGTCGCAGCGCGATTTTCCAGGGTCAGCTGGATACCGAAAATAATGTGCAGGCCAAAGGTCGCCAGCATGACCAGGCGGAAGATCCACACGATAGGACCCAGGTCATGAAGACCCTTTGCGTAGGCGTTGATGCCGTCGGGACCTACGAAAACCGAGGTATTCCCGAGCAGGTGAACAAGTACAAAAGAGATCAGGATCAGACCGGTTACGGCCATCACGATCTTTCTGCCCACTGTGCTTTGAGTTAATTGCATTGTTTTCATCCCTTGGAATGATTTTTCGAGAACAAAGAAGGAGACACCATATCTCCTTGTCCTTTAGACTAAATCGTCATTCGAACGTCTTTTTTACGATGGCACTGAAGGAAGCCTGTCGACACCCCTCTGACAGCAACCGCAAGGCAAAGACGGGTGACAACGGTACGGTGGAGCACGCCAACAGGCCAAAAATTCCATGTTCTCTCTCCTTGATAAGAAGTTAGCCCACACAAGAGACAATACACGCACGATGCCTAAGATGGCTGACGCGCAATTCCAAAATGTATACTGCATACAACTGAACGTATACTAAACATCGTTTAAGCAAATTGCAAAAAAAAAATTAACCTAAAAATCATTGCCGGAGAAGATCCCGAAACAAGGCGACTTTCCCTCCCCTCACAGTCTCTACAGCGCTCGGATGAAACGATCGAAGCGGTCTTCGCCTCTTGACAGACAGCGACTCGTCCGGCACGTCAGGCAGGCATTTCGTAGCAGGCTGAGAACGGAACCCTTTTCATATTCTCTCTGGGCAGTCGGTAAGGTAGCGAACGACAGGGTAACTCAAAACAACCCGATATAGAAAAAATAAATTAAAAAACTTCCACTGTATAAATCCTCCATACACTTCCAAGCATTAAAATAGGAGTGTAATTTCGAAAGGTTAGTGCATCCCCCCCTTCGGGTTTCGGAAATCTTCCATCTTTCATTGTATGTATAAACGATACATATTTCATAACATCATCCCGGCGCCCCCCATGGCACATGCGCTGTCGTTGCATATTTATCCTTTATCTACAGTCACTTGAAAATCAAAGGACCAATTTTGAACGGTTTGGCACACTCACTGCAAATTAACAAAAACCAACATGGAGCACAGTTAACGGTTATCTAATCTCACAGGCCCTGTCCATAAAAGCTCTAAGATCAAAAGGAGGTAACATGAAACGCTCAGCCATTACAGCCACGGTAATCAGTCTTTTACTCTCAACGGCCGCTCCCGCCCTGGCCGGCTCGGGCGCACGCTCAGACAATAGCGGATTTGTCGTCTGGGTTTTTCTCGGCTTCTGCGCATTGATCGTGGTCGCCCAGATTGTGCCCGCCCTGATGGTCATGCTCGGATTCGTCAAAGGCATTGCCGAGGGGAAAGAAAACACCGTCAAAGAACAATCACACTGACCTGCCCCCCCCCCCCAATAAAGAAAAGCCGGGACCTCTCCCGGCTTTTCTTTATTGCCCATCCCCACCGGGGCACCGTCCGCCAGTCTCCTGGAGACTCTACACCGGTCCGTAGCGCCTCACGCCCAGATTCATCTTGACTCAACATTCCCAAAAGACTTATCTTACGTACGGTTAATCCGTCTTTCACCATCCTTTTCGAAGGGAACAATGTGCCCGCCTTCCCGCCTCCCCAGTCGTACCTCCTCAAGAAGTTCTAGTGGCATGCCCGGTTTGCGCCCCATATCGATCAGGCAAAAGCTGACTGCCATTATCATGCTGACCAGCACCATTGTGCTGTTTCTTGCGGCAAGCGCATTCGTTTTCATCGAAGTGGGCACCCACAATCAGACTCAGATTGACAACGCTTCTTCACTGGCCAGAATGATCGAGGCCAACATCCGCTCTCACCTGATCGTCCGCGACTCAAGCAAGGCCGAAGAAGTTCTGGAGAGCCTCAGTTCCCAGAGCAATATTCGCCAGGCGTATATATTCGACCAACAGCACGTCCCCTTCGCTCATTACGTCCACACCCACACGGACTCCCACGACAAGAGCAGCAACGTCCCTGCTCCCGTCTGCGAAAAATTGCAGACGGCCTCTTCCATCACCAAGGAGACCTTCTGCCTATCCCCCAAGCACCTGGCCATTTTTCATCCGGTGCTGCTGAACAGCCAGAAGGTCGGGCTCGTGTATATCCAGGCCGACCACTACATCCTCATGAACCGATTGTCCCAATACGCTATCGGGGCGCTGATTGTTTTGGGGATATCCGTTTTTATCGCGTTTATACTCTCTCACCGCTTGCAGGGTCTGATCACCCAGCCCATTCTGGAGTTGGTCGGTACCGTACGGCGAGTAACCGAAAAGAGCAACTTCAGTGTCAGGGCCCGAAAATCCACCAATGATGAAATCGGCATTCTCATCAACGGCTTCAACAATATGCTCTCGCAGATTGAACTACGGGACCGGTCACTAAAAAAACACCAGCAGGACCTCGAAAATAAGGTTTTCGAGCGAACGGCGCAGTTACGCAAGACGATTCTCCAGCTTAAACAGGCCAAAACCGCCGCCGAAAAGGCCAACAACACCAAAACCCAGTTTTTTGCCAATATGAGCCATGAAATCCGCACCGAACTCCTCCTCAACACCGATCTCGACGACAACCAGAGAAACCTTGCCCAAACGGTGCACCATTCCGGCGACGCCCTCCTTTCGATCCTCAACGATCTGCTCGATTTTTCCAAAATGGAGGCCGGCAAGGTTGAGCTTGAAGAGATGGACTTCGACCTCGAAACCGTGGTGGAAGAAGCCGTCGCGCTGTTGTCCGAAAAAGCCCTGGCCAAGCGCCTTGAACTGGCCTGCATCATCGCCCCGGAAGGCAAGAAATCCCTGCGCGGCGATCCGGGAAGGTTGCGCCAAATGCTCCTTAATCTTGTCGGCAATGCCGTAAAGTTTACCGATAAGGGGGAAGTCAGAGTTCTGGTTCGGGCCGATGAGACCAGCAACGGCGAGATTTCCCTTCAGCTCGAGGTAGCGGACACCGGCATCGGCATGCCGGAGGAGGTGCAGGAGCAGATTTTCGAATCGTTTGCCCAAGCGGACACGAGCACGTCAAGGCGTTTCGGGGGGACCGGCCTCGGGCTGGCCATCGTCAAAGAACTGGTGCATATCATGAAGGGAGAAATCACCCTCTCAAGCCGACCGGGAGAAGGGACCACCATCAGCGTCAGGCTGCCAATAAAAATGCAGCCCAACCCCGCACCACCCTGGCCCGCCCTCCCCGCGAACGAGTGCTGCAGAGCTCTGGTCATCTGCGAGTATCCGGCAACTGCCGAGATGCTGAAAAACCATATGGCGGCCATAGGACTACAGTTCCTGCTCGCCCGCACGGTGACCGAAGGAGAGACCCTGGCCATGGCGGCGGAGCAGAGCAACAGCCCATTTGACCTGCTCATCATCGACACCACCGGCCAGCTGCCTCCAGAAAAGCAGTGGTTCCAAGTTCTTGAAAAATTGTCGGAGTACGGCCGACACCAGATCGTGCTGTGCCACCAGAACCAGGCCCCAAATGCCGAGGACCGCCTGCGCCACAATATCGATGAGGTCCTTTACAAACCGGTCAGGGGAAGCCTCCTAACCCGAGCCGTACGCCGGCTGCTCAGCCCGGCGCCGTTCGACCTGGAGCGTAAAAAGGCCGAGGGCCTTCCCGCCCCCGCCCACCTGGGATGCCGGGTGCTGCTGGCCGAAGACAATCCCACGACCCAGATGGTCATTCGAGCGGCCGTTGAGGCAGCAGGCTGCGTAATTGATATCGCATCCGACGGTCAGCAAGCCATCGAGTTGGCGGCAGCCAAAGACTACGACCTCATTTTCATGGATCTACAAATGCCGGTTCAGGACGGGCTTAAAGCGACCCGGAAAATCCGCCAGGGCGACGTAAAGACCCCGGTGATCGCCCTGACTGCGCAAACCGGGCAATCGACCATCGAGCAATGCCTTGCTGCCGGGATGAACGACTTTGTCGCTAAACCATTTCGCAACCATGAACTGATTGCCCAGATCGAACGCTGG